>CAYYHS010000016.1:0-15825 GCA_964471785.1 uncultured Chitinophagaceae bacterium | reverse complement strand
GCTACCTCTTTATTCTTTCCCCAAAAATACCTACATTATTTCGTGCTACCCCTTCGAATACAACAATCATCGGCGTTGGAGCTCTCTATAATGTGGGATGACCAACACCCGGGACGAACCACGCTCCGTAAGCTTCGTGAATCGTGTCCCTGCGCCTCATGCAAAACCGAGCGTCAGCAGGACGTTAAGAATCTGCTGCCTATTCTGAAGCAAGGGGAGTTCCGGCTAACTGCGATTGTCCCTGTTGGGCAGTACGCAATTCAGATTACATGGGGAGACGGCCATGCGACCGGGATCTACCCGTTTGAATTGCTGAGGAGCCTTTGTGAATGCGCGGAATGCACTGTCTCGATCCCTTCGGCTGTTAGGTCATGACGATATTTTCTGATCTCTTAACCCATCATTTTCTTGTCGATCCACAATTTTTTGGAGTTCTGATGTTTAGATCATCCGCCTTGTTTACAGTGACTATTGCGCTGCTTGCGGCTTCATCAGGCGCGCATGCAGCCGCTCCAGCTCCATCGAACGACATCTTTCCATATCCCGTCACGAAGACTGTGCTGGAGAATGGCCTTACTATCCTGACCGTTCCATACGACAGCCCGGGACTTCTGGCATACTATACCGTTGTCCGGACCGGCTCGCGCAACGAAATCGAGCCGGGCCATTCCGGATTCGCCCATTTCTTTGAGCATTGCATGTTTCGGGGCACGCTTAAGTATCCGGCTGATAAGTACAACGATGTTTTGAAGAGACTCGGTGCAGATTCCAACGCCTTCACCACAGACGATTGGACCTGCTACCATGTCGTTGCTAGCTCCGACGCGCTCGAAACGATTGCCGACATCGAGAGCGACCGCTTTATGCATTTGAAGTATTCGGAGGAGGCCTTCAAAACCGAATCGGGCGCGATCCTCGGCGAATACAATAAGAACTTCTCCGTTCCCTTCCAGTCGATGTTTGAAACACTCCAGAACACGGCGTTCACGGCTCACACCTACAAACACACGACGATGGGCTTTCTGGCCGACATCAAGGACATGCCCAATCAATATGACTACAGCCTCAAATTTTTCGACCGGTTCTATCGTCCCGAAAACTGTACGATTATTCTGGTCGGAGATGTCAAAAACGATCAGGCGGTAAAGATCATCAAGAAGTATTACTCGGCATGGCAGAAGGGAACGTATCACACCGACGTTCCGGTTGAGCCGCCGCAGAAAGAGGAACATGTCGTCCATATGCCGTGGAAAAACAGGACGCTACCATATCTTCTGATTGGTTATCATATTCCTGCGTTCAGCGACGCCGACGTGAAGAGAGCGTCTCTTGATATTCTCTCTCAGCTTGTCTTCTCCGAGAGCTCGCCCCTCTATCAATCCCTCGTGATCAAGAAACAGCTTGTTGAATTCGTGAGCGGCGGGGCAGACGATCATCGCGACCCGTTTCTCTTTACTATCACGACCCGGATCAAGGATCCGAAATATATCGACACTGTTCGGGACGAAATCTATGACGCGCTTGAAAAGGTGAAGAGGATGCCGATCGACGCAAAGAAGCTCGACGACATCAAGTCCCATTCCAGATACGAATTTGCAATGGGGCTGAACAAGCCGGACAACGTTGCGGTGAACCTCGCGAGCTACATCGCGCTTACCGGTGACTATGCGTCATTGAACCGAATATTCTCGCTCTATGAAAAAGTGACGCCGGAAGACATTATGCAGGCGGCAAAGGAATACTTCACGAAGGATAACCGGACCATCGTAATCCTTGAACACGAGGAGGCAAGATGAAGAAGCGTGCCTACTCAATCGCAGCGACATTTTTCTTGACCTTTATGATGATATCAACCGCAGTTTCCCAACAACGTCCTCGTGTTACCGAGGTCTACCTTCCTGCATCGCCTCTTGTTTCATTCCGTATCGAAATCCGAAGCGGCTCTGTCAACGATCCGGCGGGTAAAGAAGGTTTGAACGCTCTCACTGGCGCCATGATTGGGGAAGGAGGATCGAAATCGCATAGCTATCAAGAGATCGTCGACATTCTTTACCCGTGGGCCGCAAGAATCAGAGCCCAGGCGGATAAAGAAGTGACAACGATCGTGGCAGAAGTTCACCGCGACCACCTGTTAGAGTTCTACGGCGTTTTGTGGGAATTAATCTCGTCGCCCCGCTTCGATGCCGAAGATTTCGCGCGTAACAAGGACGATCAGGTAAATTATCTGAAGAATTCATTGCGCGGCAACGACGATGAAAATCTGGGGAAGGAGGGACTGAACCTTCTGCTCTATGAGAATCATCCGTACAGAACGACGGTTGAAGGAACAGTCGAAGGCCTCTCGAAGATAACACTGGAGGACGTAAGGGCCTTCCACAAATCGATGTACACACAGAGCAGGATCAGCTTTGGCATCGCGGGTGGTTATCCGAAAGAGTTTATCGACAGGGTAAAGAAAGATCTTGCGACGCTTCCCGTTGGTTCGTTCACGGACGTCGTTCTTCCGATCCCGCGGCCGCCGGTAGGTGTTGAAGGGATCATCATCCAAAAAGACAATCGTGCCACCGCAGTCTCCTTCGGGTTCCCGATCGATGTGATCCGGACTGATAAGGATTATTACGCTCTCCTGGTCGCCAATTCATACCTCGGCGAGCATCGCACCTTCAACGGCGTTCTCATGAATCACTTGCGCGGAGATCGCGGTCTGAATTACGGCGATTACTCCTATATTGAGAACTTTATTCAGGACGGTGGCTCTACGTTTCCGGATCCGAACATTCCACGCCGACAGCAGTTCTTCAGCGTCTGGATCCGCCCGGTAGAACCGAAGAACGCGCAGTTCGCAATTCGGGCTGCCATGAGGGAGGTTCAACTGCTCGTCGACAAAGGGATGTCAAAAGCGCAATTTGAGGAAACGAGGGATTTTGTTGTGAATTATTCCAAGCTTTGGGTCCAGACTCAAAGCCGGCGCCTCGGCTATACCATGGACTCCGAATTTTACGGGATTCCTTATTACGTCGATTATGTCGCAAAACAATTAGCTGAATTAACAGTGGACGATGTGAATGCCGCCATTAAGAAGCACCTCCAGGCGAAGAACTACTATCTCTCAATCGTGGCGAAAGACGCAGAACCGCTCAGAACAGCGCTCCTTGCGAATACTCCCTCTCCGATCCAGTACAATAATCCGGATGTTCCGGCCTAGATCCTGGAACAGGATAAATCGATTCAGGTTCTTCCCATCGGCATCAATAAGGAAAAATTCCGAATTATTCCTTCGAGTGAATTGTTTGAAAAGTAAAGAGAGACAGAGGGCTGCGGCTTCTCTGCTCTTGTGTCGGTTCAATCTCCGAACTCAGCCGATAGTGTGTCGATGAAACCGATCAAATATAAATGAGGAGTCTGGCATGAGCACCCACGAGCTTGATGATGAGATGCAGGAAATGTTCGGGCACGAGAAGCAGATCAACAAAGTGCTTTCGAACGAGACGATTCAGCAGCCGATCAGGACTTTAGAGTTAGGGAGAGCGGTTGTCGTTGAGAGTTCGAAGAACCTCGCGACGACGATAGAACTCATGCAGCACAAGAAAACCGGCTGCGTTCTCGCTGCTGAAAACGGAGTCCTGGTCGGCATCTTCACCGAACGCGACATCCTCGTAAAAATTCTTGGTAAGAACCGCGATTTTGTGAAAATGACTGTGAAGGAAGTAATGACCCGGTCGCCGGAATCGTTGCACCTGGACGATTCGATCGCCTATGCAATGAACATGATGTCGGTCGGCGGATACCGGCATGTGCCGATCGTCGACGACCAGCGAAAGCCGATCAGTATCCTCTCTGTCAAAGATGTTATTTCATACATCGTCGAGCATTTCCCGAACGAAATAATCAATTTGCCCCCCAAGCCGCTCCGGTCTACGACAGAACGGGAGGGAGCGTAGCCCGTTGAGAATCAGGATGCAGGAGACAGTTACTCCAGAGATCATCTCTCCCGACCTTCTCCTCAATGCATATCGCTGTGGGATATTCCCCATGGCGGAGAACAAAGATGGGGAGATACGCTGGTATGAGACAAAACGCCGCGCGATTTTTCCTCTCGAAGGGTTGAAAGTGACTCGAAGCCTGCGGCAGACGCTCAACAAGAAAATTTACTCGGTCCGCCTGAATACCGCGTTTGAATCCGTCATCCGGCGCTGTGCCGACCGCGAAGAGACCTGGATTTCCGAATCGATAATTCGGAGTTATTGTGAACTCCACAAAATGGGGTTCGCTTATTCGGTCGAATCATGGCGGCATGAGGAGCTGGTTGGAGGATTGTACGGAGTTGCGCTTGGGGGAGCCTTTTTCGGTGAATCGATGTTTAGTACAATGCGCGATGCCTCGAAGGTAGCTCTCGTCGGGCTCGTCGGACAGCTTTTGGAGCGACGCTACGCGCTGTTGGATGCCCAGTTCATGACACCTCATCTGGAAAGTCTCGGCGCTGTTGAAATCTCGCAGACTGAATACTTACTACAACTCCGAGTTGCGCTCCGACTATCGCGGTCGTTCGTTGATAAGCAGACATGACCTTATTCCTTACGCCTTAATCTTAATTTCAATCTTAACCTTAACATTAATCTGATTCCAAAACAGCCATTCAATCTTTGACATGAACTCCAAAGCATCCGTAATCATTCAAACGGATTTTCCCAGTCTCCACTTCATAAAACGCGGCAAGGTTCGCGATATGTATGAAGTAGGAGATCATCTGCTCATCGTTGCCACCGACCGGCTTTCCGCATACGACGTCGTCATGCCGCAAGGTATCCCCGATAAAGGGAAAGTGCTCACTCAGATTTCGGCCTACTGGTTCGAGCAAACGAAAGGCATCATCAAGAATCATGTCGTGTCGACAAATGTGGATGAGTACCCTGCGGAATGCAAACCGTACGCCGATGCACTCCGGGGACGGAGCATGCTTGTCCGGAAGACGAGGCCGCTCGGAGTAGAATGTATTGTCCGGGGGTATCTCTCGGGTTCGGGTTGGGCAGAGTATCAGGAAATGAAGAGTGTTTGCGGAATACCGCTTCCTGCCGGATTGGTTGAGAGCTCCCGTTTGCCTTCGCCGATTTTTACGCCGTCCACCAAGGCAGAACTGGGCGTTCACGACGAGAACATTACCTTTGAGGAGATGGTAGACCTTGAAGGAGAGGCCGTGAGCAACAGCGTTCGCTCCGTGACGGTCGAAATCTTCAACAAGGCTTCGGCTATTGCCGAATCGAAGGGAATCATCATCGCCGATACGAAAATGGAGTTCGGCACACTCAATGACGAACTTATTCTCATCGACGAATTGTTGACGCCCGATTCTTCACGCTTCTGGCCGAAGAGCAAATACAAGCCGGGAGGAAGCCAGCCTAGCTTCGACAAACAGTTCGTGCGAGACTTTCTTACATCGATAAAATTTAACCGACGTCCCCCCGGTCCGACCATGCCGGATGAAATCCTCGAGAAAACGGCCGGGTTGTACCGCGAGGCGCTTTTCACACTTACGGGAAAACGGGTACAGTAATCTGCATGTTCATGGTTAGTCTGACCCGGCGGACTTCCGATTACGATAAATAAATTTTCATTCCACCACCTGAGATACTATTGAATGAAGAACTTCACTGCTGAAAATGTGCTCCAAGCGTTGCGCATTGTACGCGATCCTGACCTTAATAAAGACATTGTTTCTCTTAATTTTGTCAAAGGAATAACGATCGACGGAAACGATCTTCGATTTACCATCGAGCTCACCACCCCCTCATGTCCGGTTCGGGAAGAACTTAAAGCGGAGTCGGAAAAAGCAATCCGGTCAGCGATCCAAGACGTCGGAAAGATTGACATCTCGATGACCTCCAATGTCACCTCGCGTCAGGCGGTGCAGCCGAGCGCGCTCCTCGTCGGCGTGAAAAATACTATCGCCGTCGCCAGCGGTAAAGGGGGCGTAGGGAAATCGACGGTCGCTGTAAATCTCGCGGTTGCGCTCGCCAAGGATGGTTCCAGCGTCGGTCTTATCGACTGCGATGTTTATGGTCCCAGCATCCCGCTCATGTTCAACATCAACGAGAAACCGAAACTGCATAACCAGAAGTTGCAGCCGCTCGAGAAATATGGAGTAAAGGTAATGTCGATTGGATTTCTCGTCGATCCGATGCAAGCCGTTATCTGGCGCGGCCCGATGGCGAGCGGAGCGGTCCGGCAATTCATGTCCGATGTTGAATGGGGAGAGCTCGATTACTTAATCTTCGATATGCCCCCGGGAACCGGCGACATTCAGCTCACCCTGGTGCAGCAGATACCTTTGACCGGCGCGGTTATTGTCACGACCCCGCAAGAAATTTCCCTCGCGGATGCCCGGAAAGGTTTGCTAATGTTCAACAAGGTGAATGTGCCGATCCTCGGAATCATCGAGAACATGAGCTACTTTATCTGCTCGCACTGCGGACAACGAGAAAATATCTTCGACGCCGGAGGAGGACTCAGAGCTTCCAAAGAGTTGAATGTTCCGTTCCTGGGCGAGATACCAATCGACACGAACATCCGCATCGGCGGCGATGTCGGACGGCCCATCGTCGAGGCAGATCCCAAGAGTCCGCAATCGCAGATCATCACCCGGATTGCCAAGAATCTTGCTGCACAGATCAGCATCAAAAATCTCTCACAAAAGGGAGCCCCGTCGATTGAGATATCGCTGGGTACTCCACAACAGAACTCATGAAGGCAAAAATAGAATCAGCGTTAGCGACAGTCCGTCCTTATCTGCAAATTGATGGGGGTGATGTTGAACTGGTGGACGTGTCTGCAGACGGCATCGTGCGCGTGAAACTCGTCGGTGCTTGTGCGTCGTGTCCGATGTCGATGATGACATTGCGGGCAGGAATTGAGCGGGCGCTAATGCTCGAGGTGCCTGAAGTGCGAAGAGTAGAATCTGTCCCAGTATAACGGCGCTGCAGCGAAGATACTGAGTGAGGAGCGCTAGAACTTCCTCCCTTACCGCTTAAGCTTTACGTCAAAAACCTTCCTGTCCTTGATCTGCACAATCCTCCCCTGAGCTTTTCGTACTAACTCATAATTATGCGTAGCCATAAGCACTGCAGTCCCTTCCGTGTTGATATCCTTCAGCAGCTTCAGAATGTCGAGCGATGTAGCCGGGTCGAGATTCCCGGTCGGCTCATCGGCCAGGAGAAGCATGGGGTCGTTGACGAGCGCTCTCGCAATTGCCACTCTCTGCTGTTCTCCGCCGGAAAGCTGATGCGGCATGCTGTTCCGTTTGTGACTAAGACCCACGCTGGCCAATACGTTCAGGACCTTCTTCTTGATGTCGGCCGTCCGGGTATTGGTAACGTATAACGAAAAAGCGACATTGTCGTAAACAGATCGGTCTTCCAACAGTTTGAAGTCTTGATAGACGACACCGAGCTTTCTCCTCAAGATCGGTATCTGCTTGGAAGTTATTGAGGTCGACAAGAACTTGCCCACCGCCACGGAGCCGGTTTCGGGGAACAGGTCCATGTAGAGAAGACGAAGCAGTGTACTCTTGCCGCTTCCGGTCGTGCCGACCAGCGAGACAAACTCACTCGGAGCAATCTCGAGGCTCACATGATCGAGCACAGGCTGTTTGTTGAACGAGACCGTGACGTTCGATAGACGAATCATGGAAAGCTATTTCTTTCTGTTCAGCGAAATCGTCCGGGCAAGGTCGATAGCCGCCCCCATGCTTCCCGGATCAGCAATTCCCTTGCCGGCCTTATCGAACGCCGTTCCGTGATCTGGAGATGTGCGGATGATTTTCAGACCCGCCGAATAGTTTACACCATTGTTGAATCCCATCATTTTCAACGGTATCAGTCCCTGGTCGTGATACATCGCAAGGACCGCATCGAATTCCTTCTGCCGGGATGTTGCAAAGAAAGCGTCGGAGGCGAATGGTCCTGACGCTTTAATCCCTTTCTCCTTTGCTTTCACGATGGCGGGTTCTATAATGTTAATTTCCTCCATGCCGATTGCGCCGTGCTCTCCCGCGTGCGGATTGAGCGCAAGAACGGCAATAGAAGGAGTTTTGATCCGGAAATCGTTTTTTAGCGAGGCGTCGATTGTTTCCAGCTTCTCCAAGATCCGCTCGATAAAAATATTTTCGGCAACTTTGCTGATGGGGAGGTGAATCGTCGCAAGGCCGACGCGAAATGAGCCGGCGACCAGCATCATCGTAACCCGGTCTGAGCGGCTAAGCATCGCTAACATTTCGGTCTGGCCGGGAAAATTGTATCCCGCAATATGCAATGATTCTTTCGAGACCGGCCCGGTCACCATTGCATCGATCTCTCCGGCCAGGCACATGCGTACGCTCCGTTCGATCGAGACCCCCGCACAGATGCCGGCATCCGGCGCGGCTTTGCCGATTTGCAGATTCTTTGAGGTCCCCTGGTAGACATTCATGACGGGGATGACGTTTGCAGCGAACTTCTCGCCCGGCGACTCAACCTGTGCGAGCTTTCGCTTCGTCTTAAATTTCTTTGCGTAGTACTCGAAAATCTCGAAAGATCCAACCAGGACGGGCTGGATAGTTTTGTGAATGGCGGCGGGTTCAAGAGTTTTAAGGATAACTTCCGGCGCAATGCCGTTAAAATCTCCAATTGTGATAGCGATGCGAGGCTTCATCGATTTTCGGATGCAATGAGTTTATAGTTCCCTTGGCGGCTTGGGTCTTCAAACATGAATTCTTTATTCAATGACGAATACTTCCAGAGCTCCCGCGGTGGGCCGCCCGGAGCCAGTGACCGCTCGATTGCGGTTGGCTTGCCAAAGAGAATATAGATTTTTCCACGGTCTGTGAGAACGCCATTTTCTTCTTTCAATGTCCTGAAACTCGTGAAGGCGTAATCTACTCTCCGAAAATACTCCGCCATCATTTCATTGTAGGCGCTCGCATGTGCCGGATCGCGGCTTGCCCAGAATTGCTCAAACTTTTTTATCCGCGCCGCTTTATTGCCGCTGCGGAGGTCATCGTATTCCTGGTCCGTCGTAATGTAGCGCATGGCGCTGACGGCGAAATCCAGATCATAGAGTGACAGGGGCATTTCGCGCCATCGGACGGCAAATTCCTTTACAATGCTCGCGGTGTCGGAACCCGACAGGTGAATAGTTGCTTCATACTGTCCTTGTTTTAATCGGGCTGTTGGGAGAACAAAATAGATGGTGGACAATCCTGCGCAGCTGTCAAGCACGTAGATGACCGACTCATTTCCGATGTTCGACGCATTGAGGGTTAATGCTTCGTGATGAAACATTGCGGCAATGACAGATGTCTCAGGCACAACTATTTCTCGCTCGTTCCTGTCCGGGGTAAACCGGGAGACAGAGAAGGAAAGGGAAGGTGCGGTTGCCTCGTCCGCGATGGCAAGAAAAACGCCGCTATTTTTTGAAAACTGTGCTGCGTTGTTGTCATTGACAGCGGCAAAACTTTTGCCGGACGCAACATCCGGAGGGGGCTCCACAAAGACTAGAGAGGACCGGACGAGCGCATGTGTTCGGTAGCGAGGCACTCTTATGATATCTCTTTTATCGGCGAACTCGCGCTTCGATTCAAGGTCATTGATTCTGTAGACCGTCGTATAACGCCCCGAGTGCACAACGAACGATGCTGCTCCCTGAAAATACTGGCTGCGCAATCGCATGACCTCGTTATCCGGCGCATTCAGGAGTATTGATTGTACTTTTCGGGAGACGGATGTGTCGGTCGAGTCTGCCAGCTCTATCATGAGTTCGCCGTGGGCGCGGAAGGAGGCCGGCGCTGTGGATGGGTCTCGGGTAAAAACGAAAAAATCGTAACGGATGCGATAGAGGATATTAACCCTCACCGACCCCGAGTCGATGCCGAAAAAGTGGGGCTCAAAGGAAACCACATCGAGGGCCGATCGTTCGCCGGAACGGCCTTGCTCTCCGTAACGCTCTCTGCTTTGTTCTTCGTCCTGCGAAAAAAGAAAGGAGTGAAGGACGAAGAGCGCCATGATCACTCCGAGCGCGCGGTCAAACCTCTTTAATGTCATGAAGAAAGAGCCTGTCTTGTTTTCCTATGATTTTTTGGGGATTGAGAATCCCTTCAGGGTCAAGCGAATGTTTTATCTCTTTAAAAATCGAGTAAATTTCTTTGCCGAACGCCTCTTCGAGAAACGGCGTGCGAACGAATCCATCGCCGTGTTCTGCCGAGAGGACTCCTTCAAGCTTCATGATCAGTTCAAAGATGTCTTGCGTTGCGCCGGAGATCCGGTCTCTCCCCGACGCGGTTTGTATATCAACAAGGGTAGTGCAATGGATATGGCCCATCCCTGCATGGCCATAGAGAGTGAACGTGATACCGAACTTGTCGAGGATCTTTTTTAATCCCGCCATATACGCGGGGAGGTTTGTGAGCGGCACGGCACCATCCTCGACGGTCGAGATCTTCCGCTCCTTCGACGGCAATCGATTAAGCTGCTCCGAAACAGTCTCCCGCACCATCCAAAGAGATTCGCGTTCGGCCTCGGATTCCAGGAGAATCCAGTCTTTTAATAGATCTGACCTGCTGAGTCTCTCCTTGAGGCGCTGGATTTCGCGGCGCATGACGCCTGCGTCATCTCCCTCGAATTCCAGGAGCAGCATCGTTTGAAAATCCCGGCTGATGAATCGGTCGCTCGTCTGGCTCAGTCCTCTCCCGACTTCGGTATACGACTTATCGAGCAGTTCAATTGCCGAAGGAGAGTATTCCCGGGCGATTTGAGTCGCTTCGGCAGTCTTCTCGTATGAGTCAAAGTATGCAGCAACAGCGAGTACGAAACGGGGCGAAGGGAGAATGTTCATCGTCGCTTCTGTTACGATGGCGAGCGTTCCCTCAGAGCCGCACAGGAGTCGGGTGGCGTCTAAATTATCTCCGCTGAGCGCTTCGAAGATATTGTAGCCGCTCGAATATTTTTCTACTTTTGGTTTCTGCCGTTCAATTGGCTCACGATTTTTCCAGAGAATATTTTTTGCTTCGGCGAATCGTCTGCTTACCTCGTCTGTGAGACGACTCTCTTTTTCTTTTGGATGAATGATGCAAAGATCGCCATTTGAGAGGACGACCGTCAGGCTCTTAATCTGATTCTTCGTGGATCCATAGCGTAGGCCGTGAGATCCTGCCGCGTTTGTGGCGATGGTTCCGCCGAGCGAGCAGTGCTTCGCACTCTGCGGATCGATAGGGTAGATCATACCTAACGGCTGCAACGCGGCGATAATATCATTGAGAATGCATCCTGCTTCGGCTGTCACGGACAATGTGTCGGGGGATATCTTCACGACACGATTCATATGTTTCGTAAAGTCCAGGATAATTCCGAAACCGATTGCCTGACCCACGAGCCCAGTCGCGCCGCCCCGCGCGATGATCGGGATGTCATTTTCCCGCGCCAACCGCACAACCTTTTGAACATCGTCTGGCGTTTTCGGTGCAACAATGCCGACCGGCATCACTTGATACATACACGTTGCCGTGCTGTATTCTGTCCGCTTCCCCAGATCAAACCAAACGTCTCCCGAGATTTGACTGCGTAATTCCTTCTCAATTGTGCTAAAGGGCAAATACATAGAAAAAGATAGATATATGGGTCAGCAAACGCAATACAATAGTCTGAGAGCATCTTCTAAGTTTGGCAACGGCGATTATCTTTTCTGTCGTCATGCTGACGTGCCCAAAGCGTCCGTTCGGGAAAAGTCAGCATCCATCTGTGGTTCCAGATTCCGGCTGAAGTTTACCCCGCGCAAGCGGGGCCGGATTGACGTTTAAAGCCTATGTGAGACACCCCCTTCACGCTAACCCTAGGGACATAACAAGGAACTCATAATTCGACGGCATCAAAAAGTAAAAAAGAAGGCGACGCTTGTGCGCCGCCTATGAATGCTATCAGATGAACAAACCTTCCGAAGGTTTGTTGGGTGATTGACCAAAATGTCTCAGCATTGATCCATCTTCAATAGAAAAACCTTCGGAACGTTGACCATTACATGCTCACCAAAGATGCTTGAATGACTTCGTCCGATCTGTTCTGGATCTTCGACAAGATCTCCTCGGTGGGACGGGCATCGAGTTTCATTGTGCAGCAAGCCGTCTGCTGTCCCTCAAAGATTACATTCTCGATCTCCTGAACGTTGATCTTCGAGCTCTTCAGGTCATCCAGCACGTTTGCCAGAACACCGGGTTTGTCGAAATGGCGTACGACAAGTTGCCACTTGGCGGCTGTCTTCTTTGCCCGATTCACCCAATTGCGAACCGAACCGTGATGGAGATAGTCGTTGATGATCGCCACGACTTCCGCCGCGACGGCATTCTGCGCCTGGTTCGTCGAAGCTCCGATATGATGAGTGCCGTACACGCCCGGCATCGAGGCGAGCGGATGAGAAAACGGGCCGCTCTTTTCTTCCGGTTCGTTGGAGAAAACATCTGCGCCGACTTTCACCGCTCCCGCTGTCACTGCGTCGCGCAACGCAGCCTCATCGACGACTTCTGCACGGGAAGTGTTGAGGAAAATCGTCCCGGGCTTCATCGAGCGGATGATGTTCTTGCTGATCAGGTTGCGCGTCTCCGGCTTCAATGCAACGTGGATGGAAATGATGTCGCAATTTGGGACGAGCGTTTCGACAGAAGCCGCATACTCGACTCCAAGCTTTTCCGCTTTTTCCGGCGTAAGAGAGCGGGACCACGCGACCACATGTAACCCGAACGCTTTTGCTCGGATGATCACTTCTCTGCCGATCTGTCCTACGCCGATGATTCCGATCGTTTTTCCGAACACTCCGTCGGCCTTGGAGTACTCGCTCTTGTTCCACTTTCCATTGTGAAGGTCGGTGACATTTTCAACGACGCGTCGGTCCAGTGAGAGGAGGAGGGCCATCGTTAATTCGGCGACTGCGATGGAATTCTTCCCGGGGCAGTTTGCCACGTAGATCCCCCGTGTGTTTGCTGCTTTCACGTCGATCGTGTTGACGCCGGCTCCGGCGCGAATGATAAGGCTGAGACACTTTCCGGCGTTGATGCAGTCTGCATGCACTTCCGTCGAGCGAACGATGAGAATTGACGCATCGCCGATGTTCGCCGCGAGCTCGTCGGCTTTGAGCTTTGGCTTATACTGGGTTTCGACGCCAAGGCTGGAGATATCTGATATGTAGGACTGCGGAAATGAGTCTGCAATGAGGATTTTCATCTGAAGTTCCTTTCAATAATAGAATACTATTTAATAAAAGGTACGCTTCTCTTGGACAATTATCAATCAACAGATAGTGTCTCATTTTGATTGGAACAATTCTAACCACGACCGTCATGCTGACGAAAGTCAGCATCTAGACTGCATTTTCAGATTCTCAACGAGTCGAGTCTTCGACCGGCTGGAGTTTATCCCGCGCAAGCGGAACCGGAATGACGAGAATAATTCAAACTGAGACACCACCAATCAACAATGAACAATCAACAGTTATTGAGCGGTCATAACAGAATCAATCTCCGATTTGAAGACATCAAAACTCTTTTGGCCGAAGAGAAATGCACGCCGTTGCCCGTGCTTATCGAAGATAAACGTTGCAGGCACTCCGCCGCTCCAGGACGAGTCAAGGGAATTCATGAAATCTTCTTCCTTTTTCACGGCGGACACGTATACGGGAAATGTGATATGGCGGCTCGTCAGAAAGGGGAGTATCTTCGACTCAACTTCGTCCGGGTAATCAACGCTGATGGCTGCGACATCAGCAACGCTGTCGGCGAAAGACCGGCGTATTCTCTCGACGTCGGGAAACTCCTCAACACACGGCTGGCACCATGTTGCCCAGATGTTTAGGAGCAGCAGCTTCCCGTGCCGGTCGGTGATCAGACGATGGACACCCGATACATCTATCGTTTTCACTTCGATCGTACCGGGCTTTGCTCGTTCCTGAGCCGGGAGATACCCCGAAGAAAGCAGCGCGAAGAAGAGCAAGAGAGAAACATTCCGCTTCATCAGTCGACTTTCTTGATCGTGCAGCCGAACGCTTTGGTTTCGGAGACTGTCACCGGTTTCCCGTCTAGGACCTGATCGAGTGCGTTGCGGAGGTCATGGGAAGAGACGTCCGACTCGCGGCGAGAATCGTCAATCCTCCCATGATAGAGGATCTCCAACGATGAATTCAATACATAAATCTCCGGAGTCACCGTGGCTCCGAATTTGTTTGCGATAACATTCTTCTCATCTTTGAGGACGGTGAATTCAAACCCGTGTTCTTTGGCGTGGCTCTTAATCTCTTCGACGCCTTCCTGCTTGTTAGCGTTGATGCCGATGATGGCGACGTTCTTGTCCTTGTAGTCGTGGTAGAGGGAGACCATCCGGCTGTTGTATCCGTTCGACACGGGACATTGAGTAGCGATGAACATCAACACGACAGCTTTTGCATCTTTATAGTCTGTCAGCGAATGAATAACTCCATCATAGTCCGGCAGAGTAAAGTTCTCGGCCTTTGTCGGTTCAGCAGCTCTGGAAGCGGGGGAGGAAATGAAACAGAGGGCGAGAAAAACAAAAAGCAATATGGATCGCATGGAACATCGCTCCTTTCTGGTTTTTCGTTTAGACTCTGGCAAATGGCAAAAGTTAAAGGCCGGCCCTCCCGGAATCATTCGATAGACAGCCAGGAATAGAATGTCATCGAGCCGATAAAACTTGTCGGACTTGTGTCGGCGCCCGGATCAGATATGGTTCTTCAGAAATTCAACCAGGAGTCTTACGCCTACTCCCGACCCTCCCTTGGGGGCATAATCCTGATTCTCTTCGAGGATCGCAGTCCCGGCGATGTCGAGGTGAACCCATTTGTAATCGCCGACAAATCTTTTCAGGAATAGCCCGGCGGTGATTGCGCCGCCCCACCGACCTCCGGTATTCTTGACATCGGCAACATCGCTCTTGATCAATTTGTCATACTCATCGAACATCGGAAGCTGCCAGACTCGTTCGTACGTCAGCTCTCCAGCCGCCTTCAATGCATCCATCGTCCCTTGATCGTTTCCCATCATGCCAGTGGCGAAATGACCGAGAGCGACGACGCAGGCGCCGGTCAAGGTAGCGAGATCGATCACTGCCTCCGGTTTGAAATGAGAGGCATAGCCGAGCGCGTCGGCCAGAATCAGCCGCCCTTCAGCATCGGTGTTGTCGACTTCGGAAGTTTTGCCGCCATAATGGCGGATAATATCGCCAGGCTTCACTGCTGTACCGCTCGGCATGTTCTCTACCGCCGGAATTAATCCGATGGCATGCACCGGGACCTGCAGTTCGGCTAGCGCCTGAAAAGCGCCGATAACAGCGGCAGCACCGCTCATGTCCATCTTCATCTCCGCCATGTTCGCGGAGGGTTTAATTGAAATACCGCCGCTGTCAAACGTTACGCCTTTACCAACGAGAACAAACGTTCCGCTTTTCACTTTCGCCGGGTTGTGTTCGAGGATGATGAATCGCGGTGCATGACTGCTTCCCTTGCTGACGGCGAGGATCCCTCCCATCTTTAGGCTTTCGATTTTACGCTGGTCAAACACCGTTGCCTTGAAGCCATACCGGTGCGCCGTCTCCTGGATATCAAACGCTAAAGTTTCCGGGTAGATTTCGTTCGATGGTGCATTCTCCAGATCGCGCGCATGGCAGGTCGCCGTCGAGAGTATTCTCCCCAACTGTACTCCGTTGTTGATCTCGTTGAATATTTTCTTGTCGGGGGTGAAGATCGTAAGATTCGTGAGCTTTCTCTTCTCCTCTTCGGAAGTTATATACTTGTCGTACTTGTAGG
>CAYYHS010000015.1:0-15883 GCA_964471785.1 uncultured Chitinophagaceae bacterium | reverse complement strand
GGCGGGACGCAGAACGACAATCTAAGTCATTTTCCATTTGACTCCAATTCAAATCAGAAAACCAGCAAATAGAAGCAATCAAGCGACCGCAGTCCCCCTACTTTTCGTCGCCAGTGCCGATATCGCGGTCGAGAGGATGAGGGATAACGATGCCCGGTCGACGGCTGGCGGAATCCGCGTCGCTCTTCCTGAGTTGCACCGCTCGAGCTATGGCTGTGTCATAGGCATCATCGTATGATCGCCCACCGGCCATCAACTGCCGTTCGAAGAGTTCCGTTGCGATCGAAAACTCCGTTTCTTCGCACGATATCTGGCCGTCAATCCATATTTCGTTGGAGGGAATAAAATGGCAGGCAAGGTCGTTGTCGCTCAGTCCAAAATCTGGGTAGATATCCCTGCGCACAGCGGCTCCATCTACAACCCAGATAGAAATGGCGTCCCGTTTTCCAAGAGGTACACGATAGATGCCGTGAAGAGATATCGAGTCGGGCAACTCTGCAATTTCTTTCACTCCATCGCAATCCGTCGGCGAGACGCGCCCTAACACCGCCTCGCGGGCTCTGGCCGACGAGTCATCCGATCGGCGCATGTGCCGCTCGAGCGTGAGTGCGCTACTGTGAGCGTCGTTGTATGATTGGCCTTTGCGCGCCATAAGTTCTCGTTCGTGAAGTTCATGTGCCAACGTATAACCGTACTCTTCTGCCGCAACGGCGTTGTCTATCCAAACCTCATGAAGAGGGATAAACCGGTATCGTTGGCCATTCCCGCCGTAAAGGAATTCAGGATAGATTGCTCTCCGCACCGTTGCACCATCCACAATCCAGACATCGCACCCATTTTCTATTCCCATATGAACACGATAGACTCCCTCAACCCGCCGGGAATTTTGTTGTCCTCCCGCTTCCACGAAAAGGAGGGGGACAAAAATCAGCAAGAGAAAAAGTCGCTTCATAGAACCGGACGATCTATTTCCACTTCATGACTCCCACGTTGACCAAGTCCTCTATATAATGGGCCACAATTTTCGTTTCAACCGGCGCGAACTCCGCACTCAACGCATTTCGAATATCCGAAACGGAGCTTTTTCCATCGACAAAATTGACTAACTCGAATCGTACGTCACCGCCGAGCGTGAACTCCGGGGAGCTGTAATAGAGCGAATCGGTTCCCTTTAGCCTGCTGGCAGGCAAACCGAAATCGAGAGGGCCTCGCGTCAGCCGGATGGGAATGCGTTTATCCGGATTAGATTCAGGTGACGGCCGGTCAACATTCGTCCCGCGGGCAGTCGCAGCAGAGTTCAATTCCTTAACGAAGTAATCCTTTTGACGAAGCAATTCCTCTGCAGAGAATTTGACTTCCTTTGCAACAGTATTGTCGTGATTGAAAGTTAGAATCGACTCGATCGTCTCACTCTCCCATTGTGCGCGGCGCGAAACTGCGTTCAGAGCATCGCCCCATGCATGAGCGAGGTCCCTCACTGGAGCATCTGCGATGATGTGCAGCAGATTTCTTCCCTTGTCGGCAAGGCGCCTCGCAGAATTTGCCTCCGTAAGGTGCACAAGGTCCATCGCCTGTTTCGCGTCGAGATTGGCAAGATACCACAGTGTTCCGGCGGCGATGATCTCGCATCGCTCCAATTCAACCGGATCCACTTTGTCCGGCGTGTCGTCGGATGTGTGATGCGTGTAGTCCGAATGCGTGAACATTACACCCGGAATTTTCCGGTCGATGAACATCATATGATCGCTCCCCCCTTCATACGAGGTGATGCGGTAGTTAAATGCCGACAAGCTCCCGCGCGGTGTGCGGATATCCATTCCGTCCACCATGTGCGCCATGTTCTCGACCACGTCGTTCACGGCAGAGGGATTAGAGTCGGGTGTACGGGTGAGGCCTAATTCGGAATGAAGAAGGTCGAGATTCTCGCCTACCATATCCATATTCATATTGGCCAGAAATTTTCCTCCAAGCGCTGGTCCAACAAGTTCCGGATGCGCGTCGATATACGGCATCGTACCGTTCCACTCCGGCACCCAGACGAACCGGAACGACCGCTTTGGTTTCGGAAGTCGCCCGTTGTCGGTCAGCTCCTTGAGTGTGCGGGCGATATCGAGAATAGCTCCCGAACCGCTTGCATTATCATTCGCAGATTCCTTGGGATGATCGAGGTGAGCGCTGAAGACAAGCTCTTCGTCGGGACGCTCGGTACCGCGAACATGAGCGACAACAACATCCATGAAGTACGGCTCGAGTCCTATCCCTTTTACCTCTCCATGGAGAACAACTTTCTTTCCGGCGGTCAGCAAATCCCGCAGCTTAGTTCCTTGTCTGTTCGTAAGGTTGAACCCAAATGTCACGCGGCTCAGCTCGTCGGTGCGCGGCCACATGCCGGTGTATTGAAGCATGTCCGGATGTTCCTTTGCACGATCGTCGTCGAGAAAGCAAACAACCGCCCTGGCGCCATATTTGAGAACCGCCAGGCGGTGAACAGCGCCTCCGTACCCCGTCGCGAGGACAATTTTCCCCCTCACATTTCTTCCTGCATAGTCTCCATCGCGAGTCCCATCCCCCACCCAGACAAGTTCAGCGGTGACATCGCCGGGATTAGAGTATGTCATCACACTCATCGCGATCTCCGGAAAGCCGACGATCCGTTCATCGTATGGCTCAACCATCCGCAACTCAGCCCACGAAATATCCCATCCCGACGGGGATTGCCATGTTTGGTATGTGACTATGCCGTCCGACTTAAATGTTTCAATGTATGCGTCTTTTTCCGAGAACCCGTAGTTCCGGAGTTGCTGAAGCACATAATGGGCCGCTTCACGGTACTGCCTCGAACCCTGGATGCGATGGTATCGCGTGATCTGAAATACATGCTCTTTCGCAAGTTCGCCGCTCAGCGATTCATGAAGGACATCGCGTGTCTTGTTATCGAGAACATTTGTTCCGTCTTGCGCGACGAGGCGGAGAACAAAAAAGAATGGAAAAGCGAGTGCCCGAAGACGAACCGTCATGGTATCTCCTGATTGGCTTTCCAAATCATGGTTTAAGAACTTTGCGTAAGAAGTCTTTTGAGCAATTGAATTTGTCCGGCGTGGTACAGATCGTGCGAAGCAACGCCCGAGATCGTCTGGAGGTTGGTCCACTTGCCGCCGGAGGGTTTTTTCTTGAGGTCGGAAGTTTTCAGAGATGCGATTGCTTTCCACAAAGACCGATGAGTTTCTTCAAGGAGCTTGATGTCTTCACGCCAAGCTCTTTCTGTCATCTGGACCGGGCGCCGGAACCAATTGCTCCCCTTCAGAGGAAATGATCCTTTTTGTTCTCCAAGAAGTCTGCGCCGTACCGCATATTTCCAATAGGCACAGTGGACCACGACTTCCCAGATACTGTGACGATGCTTGGAAGGCCTCCAGCTTGCCTGTTCTGCCGTCAACCCCCTGATCGATCCCCGGAGGTTAGTCCCGTGCCAGGCCCGCTTCTCATACGACTCGCCGACGATTTGAAGGAGGATTGCAATCTCGTTCGAACGAATTCGATTCGCCATGATCATTCCCGCTCTAGCGACTGAAGCAACCCGTATTCATCGAGATCTATGGTCTCGTTTGAAAATACGACGCCTTCTTCCAGCAGCAATTTTTTTTGCCTTCTGTATCCCCCCGTGCGCCTCGGAAGCGAAATTCTTCCTTGCGAATTAATGACGCGCTGCCACGGAATTCTTGAGTTCGCCGGAAGATTGTGAAGCGCGTATCCCACAAGCCGTTGTTGTCCTGGCAGGCCGCTCAGCTTTGCAACATCTCCGTAGGTGGCAACTTTTCCCTTCGGGATCTGCTTTACTGTCTCCCAGATCATCAGATATTTGTTCCTGGGTTTGGCAGATGTTCGAGTTGGTCTATCGTCCGTGGTCCTGAGTCCTTGGTCGGTGATTCTTAGTCCTGAGTCGAAGCTCCTTATCTCTTATTATTTGATTCCAAGTAACTCTATCTCAAACACAAGTACAGAGTTCGGCGTAATCTGAGTTCCGAGCGACTGTGCACCGTACCCTATCTCGGACGGAACAACAATTTGCCACTTAGAGCCAACCTGCATTAACTGCAGGGCTTCGGAGAGCCCTTTGATCACTCCGGCTACCGGAAACACGGCAGGTCCGCCATGCTTTTCAGAGCTGTCAAATTCGGTCCCATCGATCAGCGATCCGCGATAGTTCACAGAAACATTATCCTTGGGGCTGGGCTTCCTGCCGCTCCCCCGGCTCAGGACTTTGTACTGTAATCCGCTGGGGAGAGTGATCACACCATCTTTTTTCTTGTTCTCTGCAAGGAAGGCTTGTCCGTCTTTTATGTTTTTCTCGGCCGACTCTTTCATTTTAGCCGAATGTTTTGCCATCATATCCGACTGGAATTCCATCATCACCGATTGCGCCTGCGCATCCGTTAACATCGGCTTGCCGGCTGGAGCCATATCCTTGAGTGCCTGGGCAATGACATCCGGGTTGACTTCGATCATTTGGCCTTTCAGATTTTTTGCGATATCCATTCCGATACCGTAGCTGACGCTATCTTGCATAGTTTTTAACTCGACTTTATGCTGCGCAGATTGACACGACAATAGTATAAAGCTGAGTGTGAGGGTTGCGATAAATGCCGGGAATTTCATTAAGAATTTCCTTCAGATGTATGATGGGGTGTGGAAGAGAGGGTCTTTCTCTTCCTTGTAATGTCTTTCAAAATACTCTTTTTTGAAGAGGGATGCCACGGGCGGCAGGACAAATTATAAGAGATGAATTAAGAAGGATGGATACGGCAAGGCACCCTTTTCCCACTCATAAATAGCTCAGCCACACACTCTTGTTCCGACGTTTGAGGTCGGCGAACCAGCGGCAAGGGAAGTAGAGACATGCCACGACACATCCCCAGACGAGATAAACGACTGCAAGTCCGAACCCATATTGAATGCCCCATGAACCCGGGGGGTTGTTCGAAAAGAGGAACCGAACCTCATGCACGCTGAAGTAAGCGGCGGCGATTGCCAGCGCATGAATAAGAAAGATATGAATGATGTAGTAAAATAGCGGAACGCGGCCGTAGGTAATGACAATCGAGCTAAACTTCCCTTTCATCTTTTCGAGCAACGGCAAAAAAGTAATAGCCGGACCGAGCGTCATGAGGAGGTAAAGGAGCGACGGCGGATATTTTTCGCACTTGATGAACGAGAGAACTGTGAAGAGAGAATTCTTCTGGCTCGACCACTGAATAGGGTCGCCGTAGATGTTACTTGCGCGAAGCAGGATAAACCCGAGAATCATTCCGATGCCCAGACGCAGGAGGATCCTCCTCCGAACTGGTTCATCTTTCAGGAGCAATGATCCGAAAGCATACCCGGCCGCCATCACGCCGATCCAGGGAATTAGCGGATACAACGCAACGTAAAAAGAGTGGGGGGCAAATATGATGATGCCTCCGCTGTGGATAATCTGCCACGGCCATCCGAATATCCCCATCTGCAACGGCGTGATGCCATCCAACAAATTGTGAAGCGCTATCATCGCGATACCAAAGACCGCGATGACACGGAGAGAAAGAAAGATTAACCCTGCCAATGCAATCATCGATATCCCGATGGCCCAGATAACTTGTCCGAACGAAAGCGAGTAATCGACATTGAACAACCAACCGAAACGAATGACTGTGAACTCCAGGAAAATCAGCCACAGTCCCCTCGTTAACAAGAACTTGGCAAGTTCTGGTTTTGTTTTGCCGCGGGATGTGGATAGAAATGCGCCTGCCCCGGCGAGAAAAACGAAAACGGGAGCGCAATAGTGGGTTATCCATCGTGTGAAGAAGAGAGCCGCTGTGGTTCGGGTCAGGTCCAGCGGATCGAAGCGATAGTACGAGAAAAAATCTCGCGTGTGGTCGAGCGCCATGACAATCATAACAGCTCCGCGTAAGAAGTCGACCGAATCCAATCGCGGTTTGGGAGGTACCGATACAGGTGCGCTCCCGACTATAACTGCTTGGTGAAGAGTTGAACTCCCTTCTCGCATGGCACACCCTTTTCGCTGAATAAAGAAATCATCGGCTATAAAATGCGGCCGAGCTTATTTCATTTAATTAATGGCAGAACGGCGTTGAGAACGGTAGGAAAATTATGTTAATTTGATGGAAAGCGAGGAAAAAGTCAAGAGATGGGGTGAAGTCGAAGTGCTAACGTTAGACAAAAACGAACCTATCTGAAGTCATCATGCTGAGGTGCCAAAGGCATCCCTTCGCGAAAAGTCAGCATCTATTTTGCAGTTTTAGATTCTCAACGAGTTGAGTCTTCGACCGGCTAGAGTCTACCCCGTACAAGCGGGGCCGGAATGACGATACAAAAACAAACTACAACACTACCAGCAGGTCGAGAGGGTCTGATTTTGATTTGAAAACGTCATTCCGAATAGAGTGCCAAAGGGATCCTCCAAAGGAGTCCTTCGGACCTTCGGGACCGAAATCTAAAATGAAGGCGTGGTTATGGTTTACAGTTGATACCCGACACTTACTCCGAGGGTAAATTGATTATATCCCCCCAGGCGATCAGCGTTTGGAGGTATCTCCATGAAGATTGTCTTCAAGCCAGCCTTGGGAAGAATTTGAACTCCCGTATTGCCCGCAGGAATAACAAAACCGATCACCAGTTCGTCGAAGCTCTTGTAGAAATACCGGGGAGACGTTTCTGGAATCGGGTTTATTCTGATGATTCCGAGCGACGCTTGAATGAATAGCGGATGCAACTCTTCGATCGGGTGGTACCGGTATCCGGACTCAAGCGAGACGGTTTCAGCCGGAATTTCAAGTTGAAAAAAAACAGGATATGGCAGGGGAGGTGTTGGAGAAGGAGCCACCCGGGCCGATTCTATAAGGCGCGAGTACCTGAAAGCAGTATGGAGCGCGGAGTTGTCGCTAAAATAAAAATCGGACTCGACAGACCAGTTACCTTTCACCGACCAGGAGAGGAGATATCCCTCCATCCGTTGTTGGTTGAAAATTCCGACGGGGTCGCCATACGTAAACCCTGCGGAAAGAATCATATAACGGAGGAGACTCGATGTTGTCTTTTGCGCGTCGTCTCTTAGAAGTGAATTCATATCGCCGCTCAGACAAAATTGAAACGTCTCCCATGGAAATGTCCAGATCACGTATTCATCACTGCGGTAATTGTGCCAGCGGCCGGCGTAGCCGGCAGTTGCTCTGATGCCGTGCACCTCCAAACCGATACTCACACCATGGGTTGCAAAACTATTTTGAAAGTCGGCGGGACCGGTCGTGAAGTATCCAAGATACATCTCCTGCAGCAATGAGACACCCGCGCCGAGGTTGATGGGATGCCAGAGAAACCCGAGCCCCGCTTCCGCCGTGACGTCGTTCGGAAAATCGGACCAGTCGTTGAACAGCGCAGAGAGTGAATTCTCGGCTCCATATCCCGGAGCTCCCTCCCGTTTGACGATCGGCTTCATCGCACCGAGCGACAATTTCAAGTCAAAGAAATCGTTGGTGACGGCTGCTGCCTCGACTCCGAGGTTCATTTGAGAAGGAGGAGAATCCGTCTCGTCTATATTGATCCCGCCCACTGTGCCGCCCCGATCGTTCACTACCGAGCTGAAGTTCATCAGCGAGAAGCCTATCGTCAACCTGTTCGCAAAATCTGCTGGCCGGGCGGTGACGCCCGCGCTGATGAGAAGGTGCTGAATATAGGAGCCGGAGGAGAGAGGAAGCCAAGCGTATCGAGCCTGGACCCCGGCGGCAAAGTGCTCACCGAACGGCATTGCGTAGGCAGCGGCAACAGATCGCTCAAAATAATGATACCGGCTTTCATTAGCGAGCTCATCCGTCATGACAAAGGTGCCAAAATTTTGGTAGGTGTAATCTAATCCAACGGATGATCCGTCTTCGAATTTCCATGAGGCGTTCCACGCTGTCAAAGGTGCGTTAAACCAGAAGATGTCCCATGGGTTGTTAAAGAATGAGATGCCCCAATTGTTTGAGTAGATAAGGTTTGCCGGATTGTACTGCATCGCATCGAGAGCATTATTGGACGCAACGCCTTGTTCTCCCATCCCGGCCGCCGGGAGAGACCTTGCATAGGTAAGTGATTGAAAGATCCCCGGCGATTGGGCATGAACGAGCGGAGATATCGCTGCGGAAAGAATAATGGTTAAAATGAAGTTTCGTGCGCGCATGGTTTTAGCTCTCAAGAGATGATGGGATGCGGCAGTGCGAGTTTCGATGCCCATATCGTGATGCCGTTTGATAGGAGCGATACGGAAAAACACTCGGTTGAGGGAACCAGGCATTTGAGGTGCAACGATGTGAACCAATGAGAGAGGATCCCCGATTCTGCCCCATGAAGAACTTCAATTATAGACAATAACTAAAATGGCCGGACTTTAGCAAGTTGTTTCTTAACGATGTGACCTGGTTCAATGCGAACCGGTGGATCGGCATGCAGTATTTTTAAAAAGCCCCGACAACCGTCATGGAACGCAAGCAATTCCATTCCTTTTCATACGATGAGGAATGAGATGATCCGCTTTTCGCTTACGCGAACGTCAGTTTAATATTCACAATCTCCGGTCGATTGCCGGTTCGTACAGGCGGTCCCCATGTGCCTACCCCGCAGGAAACATAATAGTGAGTAGCCCCTTTTTTCTTGTAGCCCCAGCTAAGCTCATAAACCTTTTTGGTGATGAAGTTGAAAGGCCACAACTGCCCGTGATGCGTGTGGCCAGAGAGCTGCAAATCGGCGCCATGAGTCTCGGCTTCCTCAAGACGGAACGGCTGGTGGTCCATCAGGATGACCGGAAAACTTTTATCGACGCCGGACATTATTTCTGCCAGCGGCTTGCGTGTCTTCCCCGCGAACCCGCGGATGCTCAAATCTTCCCTTCCAACGACATAAAGACTCTCGGCAATCTTGATGCTGCTGTCGCGCAGCATCGTGATGCCGTGCTCGGAAAGATAGCGGCATGCCGGTTCCACACCGCCGATGTACTCGTGGTTTCCTGTGATCGCGAGGACTCCGTACTTCGAGCGAATCTTGCGGAGCGTCTCTCCAAGGTTATTTTTGATGACCGGTCCGAGGTCTTCATCAACAACATCCCCCGGCAACAGTACGAGGTCGGGGTCGAGCGAATTCATCATCGAAACAATTTTCTCCAACCTCGACTTGCAGATGATCGTGCCGAGATGGATATCGGAGACCACGGCGATATTCAGCGATTTCAACGCACGGCCATTCTTCGGAATCGTCAGATGAAGCGTTCTGATCCGGGGCATGCGGGCATTAAGATACCCACCAAGCACAATGAGTGCGACAACTCCAAGAACCACGAACGAAGTAATCTCTTTCGTTTCTTCAGCGTTGGCAGAGAAGGACGAGGGGAAGATGTGGAGAAAATAGTTGAGCAGGCGGAGAATATCTATTGCGAAGGCGAACAAGAGAAAATACACCATTGCCGCCAGCCAGAAAGAACCGAGCATCACCAGGAGATCGCTCAGCCACGTCAGGGCAACTCGCTCCATCAACCTTCCGACAAGGTATGAAAGCGAAAGAAGTAAAAATACCGCTACGTACGCCCCTCTCCATGACGCGAGATGTCCTCCGGCCTCCCATTCCCTGATAAAGATATAGTAGTTGATGAGCGCGTAGACCGCGAGCACGATCGAGAAGAAGATAACGAAGTTGATTCTTTTCATGAACAGGAGAGGAGTTTCGTGGGGATGTTACTGAATTGTCTCAGACTCGAATAAGAATCAGCGGCACGTGAAGCAGCGCCCATGACGAATAGGTGATAATTGTCTCTTTCCTGGTGGCCGGAGACAGCACTGCAAAATATGTCCCCTTTGCGATGGTATTGCTCATCATCGCAAGAATGATTGCAGGTACAACAATGCCCGATAGAGGAGCGGTTCCATGCACAAGAGAAAGGAGGAATGGATCGATGTCGGTAACTCCAACAACTGCCGAAAGTCCCAGAATTCCGGCATCGCCAAGCGCTTTCTGGACTATTCCTGTTACTACCGAGAGCAGCACAAAAAGCACGGCGAACGCCATTGCGGGTCGAATCTCAAACGGGTTTTGCAGCACTGGCATCTGCTCGTCTGAATTCTTCGTGCTTCGCCACATGACCCTAGCCGCCAACGCAATTCCGATCAAGAAAAGAAGAACAAATCGCCAGGCCAAAAGGGGCACTGTGCTCGCGTTGACGATCCAGAGCAAAATGAGAACTCGGATGTACATGACACTGCTCGCAAGTATCGCTGCCTGGAGCGCCTCTTCTGCTCGTTGCGGATGCTTCTGGGCTATTCTTCCGACGGCCATCGTCAGGGCGGTGCTCGAGATAATGCCTCCCAACGCTCCGGAAAGCCACATGCCGATTCTTTGACCGAACTTCTTAGAAAGGAAATATCCGACAAAACCTATGGTGGAAACGAGAATGACAACCTTCCAGATTCCCGTAGGATTAAGGTGGAATCTGGTATAATCCTGATCTGGCAAGACGGGAAGGATGATGACGGTGACGAGAAGGAATTTTACTGTGGCAAGAAATTCGACTTTGTTCAGCCGCTCGACGTACGACTCCAGTGCGGCTTTCTCCGACAACAGAATTGTGTTGACAACACCGATCGCCATTGCAATCCAGACATCCACAAGAAGGGCGAGCGCTCCTGTCACGAATGTGAGGAGCGCGGAGATCTCGCTGGTGGAACCGAATCGCTCGACCTTGATTTTTGCGATGTACGCGATCGACGTCAGCGCGGCGATCGACAACAAGCCGACAGGCAGCATGAGCGTTGCGCCGATCTTGAAGAACCATGCGCAGCCAAATCCCATAAGACTGATGATGGGGTGCGTACGGACTCCTCCAAAGACCATTTTCTGCTCTTCGATCTTCGTGCTCTCGCGCTCCAGGCCGACTAAAAATCCGAGGGCGAGAGCCACAAGAAACCGTAACTCAGGAGTCCATTCAAACGTGTTCATCATTTATCAAATCAAAAGATCTTATCAATTTTCAATCTCCAATTTGCGAATTCAGGATGCAGATTGAAAATTGTAAATTGCAGATTGAAAATTGTTTACTGTTCACCGACTTACTTCTTCTGCCTCACAATATCTCCGACCTTAATATCCGTGCCGCTTGTGATCGTGGCTTTGCTGGCCTTCCCTTTCAACGCATCTTCGATCACTTTAACGGAGCCGATTTTGGTCTCTTCAGCGCCGAGCGATGCACCGGTGTCGGGATCTTTCAGATCCTCTCCTTCGCGGAAAATGTCGAATTGATCGCCGACTTCGACATTTCCTTCGGAACCCGGCTTAAACAGCAAGGTTCCGTCTGCATTCACTTTAAGCACTTTGCCGGACCATGGTATCTTCGCCATGTTGTCGGCAATCAGTTTCACGCAACCGTCAACCGCTTCGCGGCACGCTTTGCCGATATCAGTATTGTCCCAGTGGCTCGCGTCGCTGAAATCCATATCTTCGTACCGAACGCTCAGGCCTGTCGTCGATTCCGTTCCCTCTTCTTTCTCCGCCGCAATCACTTCGCCGGTCGTCGTGTTCACCAACCGAATATCGACCGCTGCCCTTGCAGTTTTCTTCGTGATACCGCCGCCGAACATCGAAACACCGCCGGAAATTTCACTCTCTTTTGTCCCGAACTCGGTAACGCTTCCGATAACGAGAAGCTCGACGCCGAGCGCCTTTCCGACCTTGGGAGCCGATTCCGGAGTTATCGCGCCTGCCTGTCCCAGCTTTTGCTCATCGAGAATCTTGTCGAAATCCTGTCGCTCCATAACGGCAAACTTTCCGGATTTTACGAGTGCCGTCGTCAACATATCCGCTACTCCATCGCCCACATGTGCATACCCACCACCGGACCGATCCTGGAACCGCGCTACCGCAACGCGTTTCTTCAGGTCCGCATTCGCTGTCGATAGAAGTCCGACAAGGCCGACGAGCAATATGAGAGCAACCACTTTGAACTTCATAGAGCCTCCGCTGTTATGGATGTGAAACGGATCAACTAAAAATCAAGCTGAATATAGAAATTATGGAATAGAGAATCAAACGAATCAATCACAAAGCAGTCGCTTAATTTGTCATACCTGTTCCGTATCAAACACGGGACGGGCATGGCACTTTTTTTACCACGGCACAACACAGCCGATTTTATAGATGTGATGGGATTTGCTCTAATCAAATCGATGCGCGAGTCATGGCATCAGTGTGTACGCCATCACTCATTAACTCCAAACTCATTGAGCAAAAACGAGTTCACGAACGCTTGTTCTCTGAACGCATCGTACCGGCCCGACGCCCCGCCGTGTCCCGCCCCCATATTAGTGCGGAGAAGCAAGAGATTCGAATCGGACTTTGTCGCGCGGAGTTTTGCAGTATACTTGGCCGGTTCCCAGTACATCACCTGGCTATCGTTAAGAGACGTTGTGATAAGGATATCGGGATATGTCTTTGCTTCAATGTTGCTGTACGGGCAATACGTTTTCATGTAGTCGTATTCTTCTTTCACGTTCGGATTTCCCCATTCAAGGTACTCGCCGACCGTCAACGGAAGAGACGCGTCGAGCATCGTGTTGACAACATCTACGAACGGAACCGCAAGATGGGCAGCCTTAAAAAGGTCCGGCCGAAGATTCAAACAGGCACCGATAAGCAATCCTCCCGCGCTCCCCCCTTCTATTGCCAGCTGGTCCCTCGACGCATATCCTTTACGAATCAGCTCCTCGGCACAAGAGATAAAATCGGTAAAAGTGTTTTTCTTCTTCTTCATTTTTCCATCGTCCCGCCACTGCTCGCCCATATCGCCGCCGCCGCGGATGTGTGCCAACGCATAGACAACGCCCCGTTCCAAAAGGCTCAGGCGCGGGACGGAGAAGGTCACGGGTATGGAAATCCCATACGAGCCATAACCGTACAAAAGGAGCGGACTCCTCCCGTCGCGCTTCAAATCCCTTCTGGAAACGAGGGAAATCGGAATTATTGTTCCATCCGAAGCCATCGCTGAGATCCGTTCCGAAACAAATTGCGCGGGATCATATCCACCCAGAATCTCCGTCTGCTTCAGCAAGGCACTTTTCCCTGAGTCCATATCGTACTCGAAGACCGAGGTCGGGGTGATGAAGGATTGGTAACTGTATCTGAACTTGACGGTGTCAAACTCCGGGTTCGTGCTGGAAAATGCAGAATAGACGGGTTCGGGAAAAGTAATTTCCCGAATTACGCCGGTGCGGAAATCGAGCACCCGAAGCTGGTTCAGAGCATTCTGTCGTTCGCTGAAGACGGCGTGATTCTTGAAAAGTGAGACCCCTTCGAGCTCGGTGTTCGGGCGATGAGGTATCACTTCTTTCCAGTTCGAAGGCTCCGGACTTTCTACCGATACGGTGACTAACCGAAAGTTCTTTGCAGCCTTATTCGTACGAATATAGAAGAGCCCCTCCCGGTGATCGACTGAATATTCGTGATCGGTCTCCCTTGCTAGAAGCAGCCGGAATTCTCCCGCAGGCATTTTGCTCTCCAGATAACGAACCTCGCTCGTTACCGAACTTTCCGAAGCGAGGAAAACGTACTTTCGATCGGCAGAGCGATTGACCCAGACTTTATAGAGTTCATCCTTTTCTTCGTAGATGAGATCGTCGCCCTCGGCGCCGAGACGATGGCGGTACAGCCTGTACGGTCTTTTCGCTTCGTCCTCCCTAACGAAGAAAAGCATCCTGTTGTCGGCGCTCCATTCGGCTGAACTTGTGTGCTCGAAATTTTCAGGCAAGTTTTCGCTTGTTCGGAGGTCTTTGATGTAACACCGATAATCGCGGAAACCTGTCGTATCGAGCGAATAGGCAAGCAGGTTGCCGTCGTCGCTTACCTTGTAGATTCCTAACCCTAGAAACTTGTGTCCTTCAGAAAGAAGGTTGAGGTCGAGCGTAACTTGTTCCTCTCCATCCATTGTCTGGAGCTTGCGGCAATAGATTTGGTACTGCTTTCCTTCTTCGGTACGCGTGTAGTACCAGTAGTCGCCGTACTTGTATGGCACGCTGAGGTCTGTTTGCTTAATCCGATCGAGAGTTTCTTTGTAGAGTTTGTTTTGAAGACTTTCCAGAGGCTTCATCACCGCGTCTGTGTAGGCGTTCTCCGAGTCGAGGTAGGCAATAACATCCGGATTCGTCTTTTCGCGCAGCCAGAAATAATCATCGGTCCGGATATCGCCATGAGTTGCGTAGACCTTTGGAATTTTTCGGGCTATCGGAGGTTTGATCGAAGTGGAATCGGCTTGTGATTGTACCATTATCTACGATATATTGAAGGACTCTCTAACCGAGAGAATTCTTGGCAGAACTCGAGATTGTTGAAGACATGATGCGCGGATTCACCCCATGTCCAAGACTTAAAACTTACCGCCTCAAACGTACACCTTCTATTTGATCCTCTTAATCACCACCACAGTCTTGTCGTCGGAATACTTGCTCTTCGAACTGAATTTTTGAACATCTTCCAGAATCAGGCGGGCAATGTCCTTCGCTTTCTGATGTTTGAATTCCATCAACCGTTCGATCAGGCGCTTCTCGGTGTATTGAGCTCCCGCTCCGTCCATCGCTTCGGTAACGCCGTCCGTGAAAAGGAGAAGGATGTCGCCTTTGGAAATCATGATGCCTTCGCTGTGAAAAATCTGGTCCGGAAAGGGACCGATGATGTTTCCGGTGGAACCCAAAGATTCCGTTGTGTCGGTCTTCGATCTGTAGAGAATCGGGTTCGGATGCCCAGCATTAACGTAGACGCAGAGTCCCTGTTTGTCTTCGATCAGCTCGCCGTAGAAGAGGGTGAGAAACCTGTCGTCGGTGAAGGTGCGGTGAACAAGCGTATTGATCCGCCGAATGAGAGCCGGGATTTTTGTCTGATACGACGCTCCCATCCGGAGCGCTCCGGATACGTAGAGGGCCTGAACAGCAGCCGAGATCCCTTTGCTCGCAGCATCTCCGATCGCAATACTGACACGGTCTTTCTCGTCGCTCACGATGTAATCGAAGAAATCTCCCCCTACAACTTTGTCCGCCACCGAAACGCCGAACAACTCATAATTGTGAAAGCGGAGCTCGTGTTCCGGGAGGATGCTCCGCTGGATCTCGCGCGCCTTATCCAAGTCTTTTTCGAGTTGGGCGGATTTCCGTTCAATGTGCCTGCTCCGCAGCATCGAGGTTACTGCAATCCCGATGATATTGAGGGTGGGAGCAACTTGCTCGTGGGTCAGGTCGGTATTGAACGACATGACGTAACGATACAGGTCCGCGCCTTTCAATTTCACGATCTCTCCCACGCCGGTTGCAGAATACTTGAGGATGCCCTTGCTGCGAAGATACGAGTTGGTTTCCTTTGCGACGACGGTGCGGTGTTTCGGAAGAATCTTGAACATCCGATATTCATCCACCTTCACGACGAAGTGGGGCTTAATTTTATCTACCGCCCCTGCCTGTGTGACGAGTTCGTACGCATATTTGGAGCTGTTCAGTTTCCAAACACGTCCGCCCTGTATTTCAATGCTGTCGGTCTGAACTATTCGGTGCAACACGTGCGTTAAAAGTTCTTCGCTGGAATCGAACTTCGTGCTGTCAAAACTTTCGATGGTTTTATATAATTGTCTTTGATTCATGATTCTCTTGGTTGGAATGAAGGCTGTTGGCATCAAAATGTAACGAGATAATGGTGAAGATACAAGGTTGAAGTCCGCGGTCCTGGGTGCGTAGTCTTGAGTCCTGAGTCCGTAGTTCTGTGTCTTGGATGTCGATCACTCAACTTCAGACCTCGGACCTCGGACTCAGAACTCAGGACCCCTTATTTGGGT
>CAYYHS010000014.1:0-16051 GCA_964471785.1 uncultured Chitinophagaceae bacterium | reverse complement strand
TATGCCGGGTAGCCCTCCTCCTGTCCCGAGGTCTAGAACCTTGTTTCCATTCATGACTTCTATCTTGAATAGAAACGAAATGGACAGCAACAAATGATTTGTCCAAATATTCTCTTCATCTTTTCGCGAGATGAGATTAATCCGTTGGTTCCACTCCTTTAACAGACCTGCGTACCGACCGAGCTTCCCAAGCTGTATATCTGTTATTGGAAGAGAGTTTTTTTGGGCTATGGTGCGTAGCCAAATCTCATCATTCGTCAACGTTCAGTGCTTTCCTGATAGTCATGTTCCACGTGGAACATCTTGCTGAGTATTACTTTTTTAGAAAGACGGAGAGCACGGATATATCCGATATCGTCACTCCGGAAATTCTTGAAGCTTGTCCAATAGATCTGGGCCTTACTTTTCTTAGCCGTTCCTTTCCTTCGGTGCTGAGCGACCTGATGGAGGCAAAATCGAAGTCCTCAGGAATTTGGAATTCTTCAAATCTTGAGAACTTGCTGATCTGCTCTAACTCCCTTTTGACGTAACCTTCGTACTTAACATCTATCTCAACAGCCTCCTTTACACCGGGAACGGAAAGTGCACGCTCGAGGTCAGGATCACCGATGCTTGTGGTAACTTGATCGATGTTCATAAAGGGTCTCTTAAGGAGTTGAGCATAGGAATCGTGTTCTTCGAGCACGCTTGAATTGATGCTCTCTAAAAGTTTATTTGCATCGTTGGGTGCAATGAAGTTTCTTTCCAGAAAATCTATTGAAAAACTAATCGCCTCTTCTTTCCGATCTAATGATGCTATCTGTTCGACACTTACCAATCCGAGTTCGTGTCCTCTCCTCATAAGCCTCCGGTCGGCGTTGTCTTGACGCAGCAAGAGTCGATGCTCTGCTCTCGACGTGAACATCCGGTAGGGCTCGTCGGTCGATTTGTTGATGAGGTCGTCGATCATTACGCCAATGTATGCTTCGCTTCTTTTGAGAATGAAGGGATCCTTGCCTGTTACCTTCAGTGCGGCGTTGATGCCGGCCATTAGTCCCTGGCCGGCCGCTTCTTCGTAGCCGGAAGTTCCATTTATTTGTCCCGCGAAGAAAAGCCCCGAGACAAGTTTGGTTTCAAGAGAGTGCTTAAGTTGATTTGGGGGAAAAAAATCGTACTCCACAGCATAACCCGGCCTCAGCATATTCACATGTTCGAGCCCGGCGATTGTCTTGAGCCCTTCGAACTGGATCTCCTCGGGCAAGCTAGTTGAAAAGCCGTTCACATAGACAACCGTGGAATTATATCCCTCCGGCTCAAGAAAGATCTGATGCCGATCTCTTTCGGCGAACCTAGAAATTTTGTCCTCGATCGATGGACAATATCTGGGACCGGTCCCCTTTATCCGGCCGGTGAACATAGGAGATCGATCAAATCCATTTCTCAGCACAGCATGAGTACGCTTGTTCGTGTAGGTGAGATACATCGGGATTAGCTTGTTCTCAATCCTCTGATTTGAAAACGAGAATGGGATGGGTGGAGTATCGCTCTCCTGAACTTCGACTGCTGACAAGTTGATGCTGGTGAGATCAACACGCGGTGGTGTTCCGGTCTTCAACCTTCCCGACACAAACCCAAGTTCGTTCAGCGATTCTGTGACACGGGTCGCTGGTGGCTCTCCGAATCGTCCCCCTTTTCGATTACTAAGGCCAGTGTGCATCAGACCGTTGAGGAATGTTCCAGAGCATATGATTAGTGTCTTGCATGCAATAATTCCAGCACGTGCTGTTCTTATCGATTTTAGTGATCCGTACTCAACGAGGATATCTATTAATGCATCCTCAGCAATATCAAGTCCGGGATGGTCGATCAGCCGTTTTTGAGCTTCAAGAGAATAAGCTTCGCGGTCATTCTGTGATCTCGGAGACCAGACTGCCGGCCCCTTAGACTTATTCAGCATGCGGAAATGAATACCGGTAGCATCTGCGATTTTCCCCATCTCGCCGCCAAGAGCATCTATTTCTCGAACAATGTGCCCTTTGGCAGTGCCGCCGATGGCGGGGTTGCATGATAGGCGACCTATTGAGTTGGCTGTAAGTGTCAGCAACAGCGTTTTTGAGCCCATTCTGGCCCCTGCCAGGGAAGCTTCAATTCCGGCATGGCCACCTCCAACAACTACTATATCGTAGTATTTTTCAGGTTCCAGGATCAACATAGAAGTGTTTCACGTGAAACATCATTTTCCAATGCAAAACCTCGAAAATATGTTATTCAGAACGTCATCGGGAGTGGTTATCCCGATGATCTCACCTAGTGAATTAATGGCTGCACGGAGGTCTATTGCAACTAGCTCGCTTCCAATAGACCCTTGAAACGCCCCCCTGGCTGAAACGACACTCGCCAACGTTCTAATCAGCAGCACCCTATGCCTGGAGCTTTGAATCCTAATGCTGGAAGACGTTGAGTCGCAATTGGCTACCGCTCGGTGGTGAATTTCTCTTTCGAGATCGAGAATCCCCTCTCGGGTGACGCAAGACACCTGCACCGATTCTATCCCCTCGGGAATTTCGATTCCGCCGCGATTATTGACAAGATCAACCTTATTCAGTACAACCAAGACTTTTTCGGAGTAGTTCTCGATGACTTTCTTGACGAAGACGTCCGTTGCTCCGCCTGGCAGCGTAGAGTCGACAAGGAGTAAAATAATGTCGGCAACATCGATTTGCGAGTTGCTCCTCTTGACTCCCTCCTGTTCAACAATGTCGGAGGTTGATCTGAGTCCAGCGGTGTCGACGAGTCGAAAGGCAATTCCTTCGATAACGATAGTCTCCTCGATGACATCGCGTGTAGTTCCGGGGACCTCGCTTACGATTGCCCGATTTTCCTGTAAGAGGAGATTCAAAAGGCTTGACTTGCCCGCATTTGGGTTGCCTGCCAGGACGACCTTTACTCCATCCCGGATCAGTTTGCCGAAGCCGTAGGAATCGACCAATTGTTTTAATTCCGTTATTGCGACATCAAAGACCGTGTTCACCCGCCGAGTATCAGATATTTGGATCCCCTCCTCAGCGAAGTCGAGTTCCAATTCAAGGAGCGAGCACAATTCGAGAAGTCGTTGACGCAGCGTCTCGATCGCCTTGGACAACCTGCCGTTCAACTGCTCCATAGAGGCGCGATGCGCCAACGAAGTTTTCGAGTGAATCAGGTCTGCGACCGCTTCTGCCTGCATCAGGTCCATCTTTCCGTTCAGGAAAGCGCGCTGGGTAAACTCCCCGGGATCAGCCATTCTTGCCCCAGCCCCAATAACGGTCTCAAGAATCTTGGCGGAGACATAGTAGCTTCCATGGCAACTTATTTCTACGCTATCTTCTCCCGTATACGAGTGCGGTTTCCTGAAAACGGAGACAAGAACCTGGTCAAGGGGGCCTTCCACGGGGTGGACAATCGTCCCAAAGTGAATGGTGTGGGATTCGGCCCGGGTGAGCTCCGATTTTCCACGAAATACCCCCTTCACCGCCTCGATCGCGTCCGTGCCGCTCACCCGGATTACTGCTATTCCAGCCTCTCCTGACGGCGTGGCGATGGCAGCGATTGTGTCGTTTCGATCTCTTAACATGGCATGGTAAATATATTGTTTTTTTCCAGATAAACAATTTGCCGTAATCGTATGAAACTATTGGATTTGTCCGTTGGGACAAGCAAAGGGCGAGTGCGGTCCAGTTAGGGGCATTTCGGTGAAGGAGTCGAGGGGCTAAAAAAATCCAACATTTCACTTGACAAAACTGTTTAAATTCTTATCTTTTTAAGGTGTAACAAATCGGATGAGCCTTCATCCTACCAAACGCGACATGTCAAGACGAGACGGTAAAAATTCTATTTTTTCCTCCAATCTGAACACGGAGAATCTGAAGGATTCTGTCGCCGTATCCCCCCTCTTCGTCGTCGGCGTTATTATTATTTTGGGAACCCTACCGGGTATTCTAAGCCTAACGGTTCTAGGCTAAGAAACACCAGAGGTTACTCCCAACTCACCACAGAAAAATTTCCAAAGCAAAATCTCAGTTGAAGGCGTAACCTCTGGAACAGAGTTCATGTTCTACTGTTTTTTCACAGAGGTTGAGTCATAATTACTCACAACTAATTTGGGAAGCTATGGGAACGCAGAAGGAAAGCAATTCACCGATACCCGCAAAGCAAATGACTGGGGCCGAAATTTTTGTCCGTTCACTCATTGAAGAAGGGACCGAAGTCGTGTTCGGGTACCCCGGCGGCGCAGTCATCGGCATTTACGATGCACTCCACGACATCTCCGACATCAAACACATATTGACCCGACACGAACAAGGAGCCGTCCATGCAGCCGAAGGATACGCAAAGGCAAGTGGAAAGCCAGGCGTTGCCCTGGTGACTTCGGGACCCGGTGCGACGAACACGGTGACCGGAATCGCTGACGCTTACATGGATTCGGTTCCTATTGTTGTCTTCACCGGCCAGGTCGCCTTAAAGCTGATTGGAAATGATGCCTTCCAGGAAGCGGATATTGTCGGCATTACGCGCCCCATCACCAAGCATAACTATCTTGTTCGCGATGTCAACGAGCTGGCAAAGACGATAAAGGAGGCATTCTATGTCGCCACCACTGGGAGGCCCGGGCCGGTTCTGGTAGATTTGCCCAAGGATGTCATGGCCAGCAAGACCCACTTCGATTATCCTAAGAAGGTGTCGCTCCGCTCGTATAACCCTCACGTCGAGGGGCACATGAAGCAGCTTGAGAAAGCCGCCAGCCTCATAGCGAAATCAAAACGGCCCGTCCTCTATGTCGGAGGCGGTGCAATTCTCTCGAATGCTTCGGAAGAGCTTAAGAGCTTCGCGCGAAAAACACACATCCCGGTTACGACGACCCTCCACGGACTTGGTTCGTTTCCCGAAAACGATGAGTTGTCGATGGGGATGCTCGGCATGCATGGAACCTGGTACTCGAACACCGCAGTGCACTACTGCGATCTGCTGATCGCCGTAGGGGCGAGGTTTGACGACCGTGTGACAGGAAATACTGAGGCTTTTGCCGCCGAAGCAAAGAAGATCCATATCGATATCGATCCGACAGCCATCAGCAAAAACGTAAAGGTCGACGTTCCGATTGTGGGCGATGTGAAGAGAGTGCTGCAGAAACTGGAACAGCTTGTCGAACCACTCGACACAAAAGACTGGCTCCAGACTATCAAGCAATGGAAAGTCGAACATCCGCTCCGCTACCGGAACGGCAAGCTCATCCGTATGCAGCATGTGATCCAAAAAATCGGCGAATTGACAAAAGGGAACGCCGTCATCATCAGCGATGTAGGCCAGCATCAGATGTGGGCGGCACAATTCTTTAAATACATCCACCCGCGGACACACATCACATCCGGAGGACTTGGAACGATGGGGTTTTCGCTCCCGGCTTCGATGGGGGCGGCGTTTGCCCGAAAAGATTTACCTATCATATCGATTAGCGGCGACGGCGGGATCCAGATGAATATCCAGGAGATCGCCACCTGTGTTGAATACAAGGTGCCAGTGAAGATATTCATCCTCAATAATGGTTATCTTGGAATGGTGAGACAGTGGCAGGAATTATTCTGGCGCAAGCGCTACTCGCAAGTGGCAATGTTCAGTCCCGATTTTGTGAAACTGGCTGAAGCGTACGGATGCCCAGGGTATCGCGCTATCGAGACGAGCGAGGTAGAGGATGTTATCAAGAAGGCCCTGGCGGTAAAGAACGGTCCCGTGATCGTAGAGTTCAAGGTTGTTCAGGAAGATAACGTATATCCAATGATTCCGGCGGGACAGACCTGGAACGAAATGTTGGATGTTCCCAACCAGGAATTGTCGGAGGTTGAGGGTGAAGAGATCGAGACGGAAGAACTCATCACCTTAACTAAAGGATGACAACAATGACAGCAACAGTGGAATCCGAAGAGCGAAGTGTCGGGGTGCAGTCGAGCAAGCATACGATCTCGCTGCTTGTGGAAAATAAATTTGGCGCGTTCAACAGAATCGCCGGACTCTTCTCGGCGAAAGGCTACAACATCGACAGTCTCACCGTCGGTCCGACCGAAGACGATTCTGTGTCGCGCATGACTATTGTTACCCGCGGAGACGATGCCATTATCGAGCAGATCATTAAGCAGCTGAACAAGCTTATCGATACGCTGAAAGTCTCCGACCTGACGTACGAAAGTTTCGTCGAACGGGATCTCGCGCTCATCAAAGTGCAGACGACGCCGGAGACACGATCGGAGATTATGCAGATTGTCGAGATCTTCCGCGCGAAGATTATCGATATCAGCCCGAAGACCGCGACGATCGAAGCCGTCGGGGGACAACAGAAGATTGATGCAATCATCAAGATGCTGAAACCGTTCGTCATCAAGGAGATGGCACGGACCGGAAGAGTTGCATTGAAGAGGGAATTTCAAGGAGAAGTGGATTGAATACGCAACAGGACGATCGAGAGCTTCGGAAAAACTTTCCCCTGTACGATCCCCGTTTCGAGCACGATGCGTGCGGGACAGGATTCGTTGCGAATATCTCGGGAAAGAAGAGCAACAAAATTCTCAAGCGCGCGCTGAAGGCCGCCTGCAACGTCACACACCGCGGGGCTGTCGATGCCGACGCGCAGACAGGGGACGGTTCCGGAATCCTGACGCAAATACCGACGAAGTTTTTCCTAACGGCAGTGCCGGAACTGGAGTCGCAGATACACGGGGAGAATGACCTCGCGGTCGGAATGCTTTTCATGCCGCACACGACTGAACACGCCTTTGCCGTGTGTAAAGCGACCGTCGAATCGGTCATTGCCAAAAGAGAGCTGCGCTTTCTTGGATGGCGGATCGTGCCTACCGACTCTTCATATTTAGGGGACAAGGCCGCCGCCACACAGCCCAATATTCGGCAGATTCTCATCGGCAGGCCGCAGCATCTCAGTCCGGCCGATTTTGAACGAACGCTCTACATTACGCGGCGCGAGATTGAAAAAGAAGTGAAGAGTGCTTCGATTGAGAATTTTTACGCGGCATCGTTTTCGAGCAAGACAATCGTCTACAAAGGACTCGTGACGCCGCTTGCCCTCGACAAATTCTACATCGATCTCCAATCGCCGGAGTATGAAACTGCGCTGGCCATCTTTCACCAGCGATTCAGCACGAATACTTTTCCCCGCTGGGAACTGGCTCATCCGTTCCGGATGCTGGGACACAACGGCGAGATCAATACGATTCAGGGAAACAGAAACTGGACGAAAGCGCGCGAAGCAGAATTGGCATCACCGTTTTGGAGGGACGACGTCGAATACCTCAAGCCCATCCTCCAGCCGAACGCAAGCGACTCCGCAAATGTCGACAATGCACTGGAAGCGCTGACGCTCTCCGGTAGAGGCGTGCTTCATTCGATGTTGATGCTCGTCCCCGAAGCGTGGAATTCATCGTATCGTGTCGATCCCTCGGTTCGTGCGTTCTTTGAATACCACGAATGCTTCAGCGAGCCATGGGACGGTCCGGCGGCGCTGATCTTCAGCGACGGTGTCACGGTCGCTGCGTCGCTCGACCGCAATGGTCTTCGACCATGCCGTTACAAAATTACGAGCGACGGACTTATCGTTGTTGGATCGGAAGTGGGTCCGGTAGATATGGATGATGCGACGGTCGCAAAGAAGGGGAGACTCGGGCCGGGACAGATGATCGCCGTTGACACCGAGCGGGGGGTCCTGCTGAAGGATCTCGATATCAAGAGAGAGCTGGCCATGCAAAGGCCGTACGCGAAATGGGTGAGTGAGAACCTCGTGCGTGTGCATGAACAGATGAAGACCGACCCATTGCCCAAAAACTCGATGTCTGTTGAAGAGACACTTCGATTGCAGCTTTGCTTCGGTTACAGTTCGGAGGAGTTAGGGTTGATTTTTCCGCCGATGATTGAAGAAGGGAAGGAGCCGGTCGGCTCGATGGGCGACGACGCTCCGCTCGCGGTTCTTTCGCGGCAGCCGAAATTGCTCTCTTCGTACTTCAAGCAGCAATTTGCGCAGGTGACGAATCCGCCGATCGATCCTATCCGGGAAAAACTGGTGATGTCGCTGACCGGCAAACTCGGACTCCGTCGGAATTGGTTTGGCGAAACGCCCGAGCATGCGAAACAGGTTCAGATCAACAGCCCGTTCTTGTTCGACAACGAGCTCGAAACGCTCCGCTCGCTGAAGGACGAAGCATTTCAGGCAGTGACGCTCTCGACATTGTTTCCGGTCAGCGAAGGGCTTGAGGGCGCCGAGAAAAGACTGCAGGAACTCTGTGACGAAGCTGAACGGGCGGCGGATGAAGGAAAGTACCTTGTGATTCTGAGCGACCGGGGCGTCGATGCGCAGAACGTCCCGCTCCCTATGCTGCTTGCCACGGGAGCCGTTCATAATCATCTCATTAGAAAGAATAAAAGGCTCAGGCTGAGCGTGGTGACGGAAACTGCCGAGCCGCGCGATATCCATCACTTTGCAACGTTGATTGGTTACGGGGTCAACGCAATCAATCCTTATCTCGCATTGGAGACGATTCGACGCCTCGTTGAATTACGGAGCAACGATTCGTTGACGGTAGAGGCAGCGTTCAAGAACTTCAAGATCGCCGTTGAAAGCGGCATTCTGAAGATCATGTCGAAGATGGGTATTTCTCTATTGGGGAGTTACCGGGGTGCCCAGATCTTCGAAGCGGTCGGCATCGGACGCGATGTTATCGACAAGTATTTTACGAACACTCCGTCCCGCATCGGAGGAATCGGCCTGAAAGAAATTATCGACGAAGCGCTCATGCGTCATGCCGCGGCGTACGGCCAGCCCGATGCGAGACTTAAGGACCAGGGAACATTCCGCTTCAAGAAGAATGGTGAAATTCATGCGTGGTCTCCGGATTCGTTGCGGGCGATGCAAATGCTCCGCAAGTCCGGCAGCAAGGAGGACTATGACCATCTCTCCCATGCATTGAACGACCACGAACCGGTGGCTCTCAAAGATCTGATGGCATTCAAGCCGAACAGACCTCCGATTCCGGTTCGCGACGTCGAGCCTGCCGACGAGATCTTGAGACGATTCACAACGGCTGCGATGTCTCTGGGGTCGCTGTCTCCCGAAGCACATGAGACCATTGCGATTGCAATGAACCGCATCGGAGGGAAGAGCAATACGGGCGAAGGGGGAGAAGACCCTGCGCGATTCCGCGTGCGGCCAAACGGCGACTCGGCGAACAGCGCTATCAAGCAAATTGCTTCAGCCCGGTTTGGCGTTACGGCTGAGTACCTGGTGAGTGCAAAAGAAATTGAAATCAAGATGGCTCAGGGGGCGAAGCCGGGAGAAGGGGGGCAGTTGCCCGGACATAAAGTCTCCGCGCTCATCGCCAAGCTTCGGCATGCAACACCGGGAATCCAGCTGATATCCCCGCCGCCCCATCACGATATCTATAGTATAGAGGATCTGGCCCAGCTCATCTATGATTTGAAGCAAGTAAATCCCCGTGCAAAAATCTGCGTGAAGCTAGTGTCGGAAGCTGGGGTTGGAACGATCGCAGCGGGCGTTGCGAAGGCACATGCGGATGTTATCCTCATCAGCGGACATGAAGGAGGTACCGGCGCCTCCCCGCTCAGCTCGCTGAAAAACGCAGGAAGTTGCTGGGAACTGGGTGTTGCTGAAGCGCAACAAGTGTTAGTGCTCAACGGCCTGAGGGAGCGGGTAACGTTGCGCACGGACGGAGGAATGAAAACCGGACGCGACATCGTCATTGCCGCAATTCTGGGAGCCGAGGAATACAATTTTGGCACGGCAGCGTTGATAGCGATCGGATGCCGCTACGTTCGCCAGTGTCATCTTAATACCTGTCCCGTCGGGATCGCAACACAGGACGAGCAGCTCCGTACTCGGTTCGATGGTAAGCCTGAGATGCTCATTAATTACTTCACGGCGGTAGCGAATGAAGTCCGGGAGATTCTTGCCCAACTCGGGTACATGTCGATGAACGATATCATTGGCAGAGTCGAATTGTTGAGCCAGGTAAAGTTTCAGAATCATCCCAAGGCGAACATGGTCGATCTCTCTGCAATTCTGTCGCCCCGGGATTTGAGGAATACACGGCGCCAGCGCATTGAACCGCGGAAAGAGAAATCCGATTCCCCGCTGGACGATACGATCCTTCTCGATGTGAAAGAATCGATCCGGGAAAAGAATCCGGTCGTGAAGAACTATAAGATCAACAACACAAACAGGTCTGTTGGAACGAAACTTGCCGGAGAGGTCGCCTATCTTTACGGAGATAAAGGTCTTCCGGATGGAACGATTGAATTGCGCTTTAACGGGAGCGCAGGCCAGAGCTTCGGTGCGTTTCTCGTGAATGGGATCAGGATAATTCTGGTCGGCGAGGCGAACGACTATGTGGGTAAAGGAATGTGCGGCGGCGAAATCATCATTATGCCTCAATTCGGCCGCGCGACGGCAGCGCAGGATGTTATTATCGGGAACACTGTTTTGTATGGCGCGACGGGCGGGACTCTCTACGCCAGCGGCAGGGCGGGGGAACGGTTCTGCGTTCGGAACAGCGGAAGTCTGGCTGTGGTCGAAGGGGTCGGAGATCATGGATGCGAGTACATGACAAATGGAACCGTCGTTGTTCTTGGCAGCACCGGAAAAAATTTTGGCGCAGGAATGACAGGCGGCGTTGCCTATGTGTTTGACGCCGATGGCAATTTTAAAGAACGCTACAACAAACAGCTTGTCGGAATCAGCAGGCTTGAGCAGACAGAAGATATCAAATCTCTCCAGGCAATCATCTATCGCCATCTTGAACTGACCGACAGCCAACGGGCCCGCGAGATTCTCAACGGATGGCAGGAGTATTCGTACATGTTCTGGAAGGTGACGCCGTTCTCAAGCCTGCAGACGATCTCGGAAGTCAACAAGGCTCTCGATGTTTCGAAGGAGCAAGAGTCGGAAGAGACAATCGATCAAAAACACTAAGCGAGAGGTATCATCACCATGGCTACAATAGATTTCGGCGGAGTGAAGGAAGAGGTCGTGACGCGGGAAGAATTTCCGCTCTCAAAAGCGAAAGAAGTTTTAAAGAACGAAGTCGTCGCGATCCTCGGGTACGGTCCGCAGGGCTATGGGCAATCGCTGAATATGCGCGACGCCGGCATTAACGTCATCGTCGGCCAGCGCAAGGGTGGTAAGGGGTGGGATGATGCGATCAAAGACGGCTGGGTGGAAGGAAAGACACTTTTCTCGAAGATCGAAGACGCCGTCGATACGTCGACGATCATCCAATACCTTCTCTCCGACGCCGGGCAGAAAGAACAATGGCCTCTTGTGAAGAAACATCTAAAGAGAGGACAAGCTCTTTACTTCTCGCACGGTTTCTCTATCGTGTTTAAAGATCAAACGAATGTCGTTCCTCCAGCAGATGTCGACGTGGTTCTGGTAGCGCCGAAAGGTTCGGGAAGAACAGTTCGTTCCAACTATCTTGCAGGTAGCGGCATCAACGCAAGTTTTGCCGTTTTCCAGGATGCGACCGGACGAGCTCGCGAGCGCGCCATCGCCTGCGGGATCGCGATCGGCTCCGGCTACCTTTTCCCGACGACGTTTGAGAAGGAAGTGATCAGCGACCTCACCGGCGAACGGGGCGTGCTGATGGGAGCTATCGCCGGCATCATGAAAGCTCAGTATGATGTTCTTCGGGCGATGGGACATTCTCCGAGCGAAGCTTTTAACGAGACGGTGGAAGAGGCAACGCAAAGTTTGTATCCTCTCGTTGGAGCGAATGGTATGGATTGGATGTTTGCCGCCTGCAGTACTACGGCCCAACGCGGAGCGCTCGACTGGTCGAAAAAGTTCGAGGCCGCCACGAAACCGCTTTTCGAACTTCTTTACCGCGATGTGCAGCAGGGAGTCGAAACACGGCGTGTTCTTGAAACGTGCGGCGCCCCCGATTACCGTGAGAAGTTGACGAACGAATTGGACATCTGGAAGAATTCTGAGATGTGGAAAACAGGCGCGGCAGTAAGAGGGCTGAGGCCGGAGAACTGGAAGGGAGTTAAAAAGTAAAAGTGCAAAGTGCAAAATTATATGGCAAAATTCAAAATTTGAGTAATGTAATAACTTTTAACTTTTCACTTAAGCTTTGCCCTTTGCACTTTGAACTTTGAATTCTAAGAACCATTTGCGTATCACCATGAGCACGAAAATCTTTACCTATGATACTACCCTTCGAGACGGAACGCAGGGTGAAGAGGTTGCGTTCTCCGCGGACGATAAAGTGAAGATTGCGAAGCGGCTCGATGCGTTCGGGATCGACTACATCGAAGGAGGATGGCCCGGCTCAAACCCTAAAGATATGGAGTTTTTTGAGCGGGCGAGGAGCGTTCATTTCTCTCACGCGAAACTTGCTGCGTTCGGCAGCACGCGCCGGGCAAAGAACCCGGTCGGGGAAGATGCTAATATCAAAGCCCTGCTCGACGCGCAAACTCCGGTGGTAACGATTTTTGGCAAGACGTGGCTGCTGCATGTGAAGGAAGCTCTTCATATTTCTGAAGAAGAGAACCTGGAGATCATCGGGGACTCCGTGCTCTATCTCAAGAAACACGGTAAAGAAGTTGTCTACGATGCCGAGCACTTCTTCGACGGGTACAAATCCGACAAAGCGTATGCGATGAAAACCCTGGACGCGGCTCAGCGCGGCGGTGCGGATGTTATTGTTCTCTGCGACACGAACGGCGGCACACTCACGCACGAAGTTGCACAGATTGTGCGAGAGGTTAAAGGCCAGATGAAGGTGCCTCTCGGCATTCACACCCACAACGATTCTGAAGTTGCGGTTGCGAATGCCATTGCTGCGATTCAGAATGGCTGTGTGCACGTGCAGGGGACGATGAACGGCTACGGAGAGCGGTGCGGAAATGCAAACCTCTGCTCCATCATACCGAACCTCCAGATGAAGTTAGGCTACCAATGCATTGACGGCGAAGGACTGAAATCGTTGACGCCATTATCCCACTACGTCAGCGAGCTTGCAAATCTTACACATAGAAAGAGCCTGGCGTACGTCGGCGAGAGTGCTTTTGCCCACAAAGGAGGGGTCCATGTGAGCGCCGTAATGAAAACCCCGGCAACCTATGAGCACATCCATCCGGAAGATGTAGGGAATGTGCGCAGGGTGCTGGTTTCGGACTTGTCCGGCCGGAGCAATGTGCTTTACAAAGCCAAAGAACTTGGCATCGACATCGACGATAAATCGCCGGACGTACAACATATTGTCGACGACCTGAAAGAGCTTGAGCACTACGGCTATCAATACGAGGATGCGGAAGGTTCGTTCGAATTGCTCGTGAAAAAGAAAACGAAACAGTTCAAAGAATTTTTCGAGCTGGAAGGATTCAAGGTTATCATCCACAAAGAATCGTACGAGGCAGCGCCGCATTCGGAAGCTATCATCAAGGTGCGGGTCGGGGATAAGACCGAACTTGCGGCGGCAGAGGGAACCGGACCGGTGAACGCTCTCGACTGCGCCCTACGAAAGGCGCTCGAGCGGTTCTATCCGCAATTGTCTCAAATCAAGCTCACCGACTACAAGGTACGCGTACTCGACAGTCAAAACGCCACGGCCGCAAAAGTGCGCGTGCTGATCGAGACACAAAACGGAAGCGAATCCTGGAATACGGTCGGAGTGTCGCCCGACGTCATCGAGGCGAGCTGGAAAGCGCTCGTCGACAGCCTCAGCTTTCATTTGTTGAAGGGGGAGAAGTAAACGAGAGTTCATGAAATGAAATTGTCTTTCGCGATCAAAGAAGGGAACGTTGTAGCTGTATGATCATTGTCATGAAACCCGGCGCCACGAAGGCGCAGTTTGACCACGTCATTGAAAAGATAAAAGAATACGGCTTTCAGGCACACCCGATTGTTGGAACTGAACGCACCGTGATCGGCTGCATCGGCGACGAACGGGGGAAGACGCAGCTGCAGTCACTCGAAGTTGCCAACGGCGTCGAAAGCGTGATGCCGATCCTCAAGCCGTTCAAGCTCGCCAGCAAAGAAATGCGGAAGGAGAGGACGGTCGTCAAGATCGGGAAGCATACGATCGGCGGTTCGCAGTTTGTAGTAATGGCCGGGCCGTGCTCCGTTGAGACGCGCGAACAGATTCTGAAAAGCGCAGAAATTGTGAAAGCGGCGGGAGCGCAGGTGCTTCGGGGGGGCGCCTTCAAACCGAGAACATCGCCATACAGTTTCCAGGGACTTGAAGAAAAAGGACTAAAACTTCTCGCCGAAGCGCGCGAAAAAACCGGACTTCCGTTTGTCACAGAGGTCATCACACCGACGGATGTCCCCCTGGTTGCGAAATACGCCGACATGCTGCAAATCGGAGCGCGCAACATGCAAAATTATGCGCTCCTGAAGGAAGTCGGGAAAATTCAAAAACCGGTCTTGTTGAAGCGGGGCATGTCGAGTACGCTCAAGGAGCTGCTAATGTCTGCCGAGTACATTATGTCCCAGGGCAACTACAACGTCGTTCTTTGTGAGAGGGGCATTCGCACCTTCGAGGATTACACGCGCAACACCTGCGATCTTTCGGCAGTCCCGGCGCTGAAAGAGATGAGCCATCTACCCGTTATTGTAGATCCCAGCCACGGAACGGGCGTCAGAAGCCTGATAGGACCGGTTTCAAAGGCAGCTGTTGCTGTCGGCGCCGATGGTCTGATCATCGAAGTGCATCCGAACCCGGAGGAAGCCTATTCCGACGGCGCCCAATCGCTGATGCCAAAGCAGTTCGATAAATTAATGGAAGACGTCAAGAAATACTTGCCGTTGGAAGAAAAACACCTGTAGAAACAGTGATCAGTAATCAGTGAACAGTAAACAGTTAGTGTTAATAATTAGTTTTTGATTACTGTTCACCGTTCACCGTTTACTGCTAACTGTTCACTGATTACTGCTGACTGTTAACTGAAAAAGAGGTTCTTATGAGCAATAAAATCTACATCTTCGACACCACCCTGCGCGACGGAGAGCAATCTCCGGGATGCAGTATGAACTTTGAAGAAAAAATCCGAATGGCGCGTCAACTTGAACGGCTGCAGGTAGATGTCATCGAAGCAGGGTTCCCGATCGCGTCGGACGGAGACTTCGAATCGGTGAAAGAAATTGCGAAGCTCGTGAGGAGCTGTTCCATCGCGGCTCTCAGCAGAGCGATTATTCCCGATATCGACCGCGCATGGGAAGCCCTGAAGCATGCGGCGAAACCGCGCATTCATACTTTTCTCGCCACCTCAGATATTCATCTCAAGTATAAACTCCGCAAAACTCGCGAACAAATTGTCGACGATGCGGTGAAGGCAGTCCGCCATGCAAAATCTTTCTGCGAGGACGTAGAATTCTCGGCCGAGGATGGGTCGCGTAGCGACATTGAATATCTCTGTCAGATTCTGGAAGCTGTCATCGCGGAAGGTGCCACCGTCGTCAACATTCCCGACACCGTCGGCTATTCTATTCCCGATGAGTACGGAAAAATCATCCGCACGTTGATCGAACGGGTCCCCAACATCGGTAAAGCGATCGTCAGCGTTCATTGTCACGACGACCTCGGTCTTGGGGTAGCGAACTCGCTCGCGGGCATTATGAACGGTGCGCGTCAGGTGGAATGTACCGTGAACGGCATCGGAGAGCGTGCCGGCAATGCATCGCTTGAGGAGATTGCGATGGCGATTAAAACGCGGCACGAGACCCTCGGATTCGAGACAAACGTCAACGCGGAAGAAATCTACAAATCGAGCCGGCTGCTGACTACGCTTACCGGCATGCATGTTCAGCGCAACAAGGCAATCGTCGGCGAAAACGCATTTGCACACGAGGCCGGGATTCACCAGGACGGAGTATTAAAGAACCCGCTTACCTATGAGATCATGACTCCGCAAACAGTCGGGATCAAACACAGCACACTTGTTCTCGGCAAGCACTCCGGACGGCACGCGCTGAAGCAGCGCTACAGCGAGCTCGGCTACGAACTGTTGCACGATGAACTGG
>CAYYHS010000013.1:0-16169 GCA_964471785.1 uncultured Chitinophagaceae bacterium | reverse complement strand
AAATAGAAAGGGACTCCTTGCCAACGCCAGTTATCGATGAAAAGTCTTACCGCGACAAAAGTCTCGGTTTGAGAATCGGGCGACACACCCTCTTCCTCGCGGTAAGCAGGGACCTTCTTTCCGCCAATCCAGCCTTTGCCATACTGACCGCGCACCACGCTTTGATGAACTGCATCCTTCAGAATGGGACGAACCGCATGAAGGACATCGACTTTCTTATTCCGAATCTCGTCCGCTTCGAAAGAGACCATCGGTTCCATCGCAACAAGACAAAGTAATTGCATCAGATGATTCTGAACCATGTCGCGCAAAGCTCCGGCGTGATCGTAATATCCTCCGCGATGCTCAACACCGACATCTTCGACGGCGGTGATGGTGACACAATCTACGTAGCGCCGGTTCCAGATCGGTTCGAATAACGGATTGGCAAAGCGGAAAGCCAGAATGTTCTGCACCGTTTCCTTGCCCAAATAATGATCGATACGGTAGATCTGGCATTCATCAAAATTGGCGGCGAGGATAGAATTCAGCACACGGGCAGAGTCAAGGTCATAGCCGATTGGTTTTTCCACAACGATCCGCGACCACTTCCGGTCATGAGTCATTCCGGCCTTGCCGAGATACTTCGGGATTTCGCCGAACATGCTCGGCGGCGTGGCCATGTAAAAGATCCGGTGGGATTTGGCTCCCCATTCCTTTTCGAGCACTGCACAATGTGCCGATAGAGCCTTATACGTAGAGATCTTTTTGAAGTCGCCTTGCTGGTAGCAAATGTGCTGCGCGAACTGATTCCATGCCGCCGGACGAACTTTACCGTATCGTGAGAATTGATTGACCCCATCGTGCAGCCGGCGGCGAATCGCCTCGTCGCTGAGGTGAGCCCGATCCACCGCAATAATCGCAAACTGTTCCGGCAGACTCCGGTCCTGCGAAAGATCGAACATGGCGGGAACCAGTTTCCGCCAGGCGAGGTCGCCCGCTCCGCCGAAAATCACAAACACGGTGGGCTCAAGTTGATCATTCGTTGTCATGCGCCTGACTCCTTCTATCAACCGATGTGAGAGTATCCAATCCGAGACAAATTGTGAGATACGCTCTTTTACCTCGTTCCCAAACTCAGTTTGGGAACGAGGACAACTATAATGAAAACGCGGCGCCATTCCGACTCGGAATTTTCGCCGCATCTTGATCCCAATCAGAGATTGGGATCAAGATAAAATGGCCTATTGCCCAGCTGTGCCTGCCTTCGACGATTTCTCCGATGTGAATTGGGATGCGGCATCATCATCAAGCATCCAGGTAAGAGTTCCAGATTCCGGATGTATAAGGCTTGCGGGGAGTTCTTCGCTCGGGGTGACACATGAACACACTTTGGCGACGATGCCCGCCTTCGCTTTGCCGGTTGCAAGGAACAGCACGGCTCGAGCATTGTTGAAAATCGGAAGTGTGAGAGAGACGCGCCAGCAATCAAGCCGGGGGACAAATACCTCGCGCGCTAGCTTCTCTCGTTCCAGAAGAATGTCCGTTCCGGGAAAAAGGGACGCGGTATGGCCGTCCTCCCCCACGCCAAGAAGAACGAGGTCGCATCGACCCCCAAACGGTGGAAGCAAAGCCTTCAATTCCCGATCGTACTCGACGGCTGCCAGTTCCGGTTTCTTCTCCCCCTTTATTCGATGAACATGCAGAGAGGAAGCGGGAATGTGAGAAATGAACTCTTCGTGGATCATTCCATAGTTGCTCTTTGGATCATTCGAAGGTACCATTCGCTCGTCGCTAAAGATAAGGTGAACTCGGCTCTGCTCTATTGATCCGCTCACGACAAGCTCCGCCAGGCGATGATAGACACCTCGAGGGGTGTTACCGCCGGAAAGGGCCAAGAGACATCCGCCTCGTTCTTGAATCGCCGCCTTCATTTTGCCGGCGATCCAGTTTGCAGCGGCAATCTCGAAAGCCAGTGCTGAAGGAAAAATACTGATGTGAGGGATATCCACAATCGTCAAAGGATAGATTAGAGAAAACTGAGAATCATATTTTGGACCTTGAAACAATTATCAACCCCACCCCGACCCTCCCCTTTCAGGGGAGGGAGAGTTTTGCTCTCCCCCTTATAGGGGGAGACACAGACGGGGTTGCAATTACTTAACGACTCTTTTTTGAAATAGCAGCAATTCTACAATCTCTCCCACTCCGTGTGAAACGTTCCCTTGGCATCATTCCTTTCGTATGTGTGAGCACCGAAATAGTCGCGTTGAGCCTGAATAAGATTTGCCGGCAGCCAGGCGCTTCGATAGGAGTCAAGGTATCCTAACGAAACCATCAGCCCAGGTATCGGTACGCCTGCTTCTGCCCCCCGGCAAACTACCTTTCGCAAATCTTCCTGATGCTCCATTACTTTGCGGGAGATATTCGGAGCGAGGAGTAAGTTCGGCAGATGATTCGTGGTGTGAAATGCTGCACAGACATCTTCCAATAACGCCGATCGGATAATACAGCCGCCACGCCAGATGCGCGCGATAGCTTCAAGGTCCAGGTGATATTCGTATCGCTCCGACGCAACTGCCAAAAGCGCCATCCCTTGTGCGTAGATCGTTATCATCCCTGTATACACTGCACGGGACAATCGGGAGAGAAACGCAGCGCGGTCACCGGTAACGAGTTTCATCGTCCGCCGATAGATCAAGCTCGCCTGCTCGCGCTCTGCGGCGAAGACCGACAAGTCACGCATCGCAACGGCGAGGTCAATTGTGGGTATAGGCACTTGAAGTTCCATCGCGCTTTGTGACGTCCACATCCCAGTCCCCTTCTGTTTTGCGACATCCAGGATCTCATCGACAAGGCGTTTGCCCGTCGTCTTGTCCACCTCGCTGAAAATGTTGCCGGTAATCTCCATAAGATATCCGCTCAGCTCGCCCTCGTTCCATTCGCTAAACACCCTATGTATTTCTTCATCGTTCAATCCCAGACCCCGTTTCATCATGTCGTACGATTCGGCGAGAAGCTGCATCACCCCGTACTCGATGCCGTTGTGGACCATTTTTACGAAGTGACCCGCGGATCCGGGACCGAGATATGTCACGCACGGATCGCCGTTCACTTTTGCCGCAACGGATTCTAAGATTGGGCGAACTCGTTCGTACGCCTCGATCGGTCCGCCGGGCATCATGCTCGGACCGTGGCGGGCCCCTTCTTCTCCCCCCGACACTCCAACGCCGAGAAACTGAATTCCTTTTGCCGCAAGGTCTCGGGCACGTACGTTCGTGTCTTTGAAGTACGAGTTACCGGCATCGATGATGAGATCGCCCGTTTGCAGATGCCTGAGCAGATCGTTGATGACCGAATCTACTGGTGCGCCGGCGGGGACGAGCAGCATGATTGCGCGCGGTGTGCGAAGGAGTGCAACAAATTCCTTGACGTCTTCAGCTCCCCGAATGTCACGGCCCTCCGCCTCTTGACGGAGTGCTGCAACTTTGGAGGGATCCTTATCGAAGCCGGCCACAGAGTGCCCATGATCGGCCATATTCAGCAGCAAGTTGCGCCCCATGACGCCCAAGCCGACCATGCCTATTTCATATTGATGTGAATTCACTTCATCCTTTAGCGCGTTCCAACTTCGGCTTTCTAAGAAGCTCGTCCTGCTTTTCCTTCAGTCTGTTCATCAACCCGTCGAATGCCTTAATAAATTTTTGAACGCCCTCATCTTCAAGCTGCTGAGTTACCGTGTCGATGTTGATCCCGAGGTCAGGCAGATGAGCCAATATTGTTTTGGCTTCGGCGGAATCTTGTTCGATGCGCGATTGCGGTTCGCCATGATCGCGGTACGCATCGAGAGTTTCCACCGGGAGCGTGTTCACAGTCTCCGGTCCAATAAGTGAATCGACATATTTTATGTCGCTGTAGTCCGGGTTCTTGGTCCCCGTGCTGGCCCAAAGCAAACGCTGAGAAACAGCACCTTTGTCGGAGAGCTTCTTGAAGCGGTCGCCTGTGAACTTCTCTTTGTAGATTTGATATGCCATCTTTGCGCTGGCAACCGCCACCTTGCCGCGAGTCTTCTTTGCGATTTCAGCTTGCGGGCCCCCCGTCGTGCTTAATTTTTCCAGCTGCGGATCAACCATCGAGTCTATCCGGCTTACAAAAAAACTAGCGACAGACGCTATACGATCCACAGCCTTTCCCCCGGCTGCGCGCGACTCGAGACCTGCAATGAAGGCCTCCGCAACTTCCCGGTACCTGGGTAATCCAAATAACAGCGTCACGTTGACATTGATTCCTTCACTGATGAGCTGACGAATAGCCGGCAGACCGTCGGACGTTGCCGGAACCTTGATAAAGACGTTCGGGCGATTGAGCGCGCTCCATAACCGGCGGGCCTCTTCAATGGTACCCTTCGTGTCATGTGCCAGATGAGGATTGACCTCAAGACTTACGTAGCCGTCTCTACTCCCCGTGGCTTCATAGAGGGACCAGAACTCGTACGTTGCGCTCTGAACATCGCGCTTGCTGAGAGACTCATAGATCTCGATGGCACCCTTTCCCTCATGCAGCATGGTGTGAATGTCTTCGTCATAATCGTGGCTTTCCGCAATTGATTTCTCAAAGATCGATGGGTTGGAAGTCATTCCCCGCAATCCATCCTCCTGGATCATATGCTGAAGTTGACCGCTCGAAATGAGATCGCGTCGGATGTAATCCAGCCAGATGGACTGACCGAATGATTCGAGTTGTTTCAGTGGATTCTCTTTCACAATATCGCCTCCTTGTTTTGCTGTTCAGCCGATAATCCGCACTGCCAAGTCTCGCCGCCGGAAATTTAGCACCTGTTTACATATATGAACAATTGTAAAACCAGAAAAATTACATGAGAGATGAACCGCTACAACGCCAAGCACGCAAGGTAGTATTGCAGAAAATTTATAGAACCAGAAACTCTAGCTTTCTCTTGGCGTACTTCGCATCTTTGCGGTTTTCTTTTAAATCACAGGCAAGTTCTTTCATTTAGTCGCGGGCCAGCGCTTCGATCGGATCCAGTTGTGCAGCTTTTCTCGCCGGAAGGTATCCAAATATGATTCCAGTCAGAAAGGCGCACGCAAACGCCACGACGATCGGCGAAACCGTAAATATCACACGCCAACCGGCAACGGCTGTAGTAGCTAAACCTCCGCCAATGCCAACAAAGACGCCAACCAAGCCGCCGATAAAACAAACCATCACAGCCTCAGTGAGGAATTGAAACAACACATCGAAGCCGCGCGCACCGATCGCCATACGGATGCCGATTTCGCGCGTCCGCTCGGTGACAGAGACGAGCATAATGTTCATGACACCTATCCCCCCAACAATGAGAGAAATAACCGCAATCGCCGCCAACAGATAGGTAAGCGTGCTCTGCGTTTCATCCGCCGCAGCTATGGTGTCGGCCATGTTTCGAATATTAAAGTCTTCCTTGCCATGGCGCTTCATCAAAAGTGCATGAAGTCCGGATTGCACCGCACTCATGTCCGCGCCCGCCTCCACTCGTACGACAATGTCATTGAAAAATCTTTGTCCGAATATTCGAGCTCCGGCTGTCGTGTAGGGGAGCCAAACGGAATTATCCATGTCGTCCCCCCGCGGCGTCAAGCCTTTGGTGCTCAAAACGCCGATGACGAGAAACGGTGCACTGCCGATGAGGACATATTGTCCGAGCGGATTAGTGCCAGCAGGGAACAAGTTATTAACGACGGTCTGTCCGAGGACAACAACCTGAGAATACCGCTTAACATGCTCCGCCGAAAAGAAGATGCCGACTCGGGGGGGCCAATCGTGTACCTCCGGAAAGTGCTCGCCGGTGCCGACGGCCGTGATTGTCAGGTCCTGATTGCCGAAGCGGAGGAGTGAAGACATGTTCGTTTCGGGAATCGCCATGGCGACACCCGGAACTTCGCCGATGAAAGGCAAATCTTCGGGGAGGAAACTCGTCACCATATCGGCCGACGCACGAACGGCGGGTGGCCCCCGCATGATTGTCAGGAGGTCGGTACCCATGGCCTGGATGCGTTCAACAACATCTTGTTCTGCGCCGTTGCCGATTGCAATCAGCGCAACCACAGATGCAACACCGATGATGATACCAAGCATAGTCAGCATGGTTCGCATTCGATTGTGCATCAGCGAACGCAGCCCCATTTTCAAAGATTCTCCGAGGACCGCTCCCCCCTGTTTGCCAACTTCCTCGCGTTCGGCATTTTGCACCCTATGAATGGTCTCCTCTTTCTGCTGCACTTCGTCGGAGGTGATGCGTCCATCGGCGATGCGAACGAGACGGTGTGCATATGCCGAAATGTCGCTGTCATGAGTGACCACAATAATCGTGTGCCCCTCCCTGTGGAGCTTTTCCAGGATGGCCATGACTTCCTTGCCTCCCTGGCTGTCGAGCGCTCCCGTAGGTTCATCCGCCAGGATAACAGGCCCGCCATTCATCAGTGCTCTGGCAATGCTGACGCGCTGCTGCTGGCCGCCAGAAAGCTGGCCGGGATGATGCTCCATTCTATCGGCGAGTCCGAGCTCCCTCAACAAATCACCAGCGTGAACCTGTCGCTCCGCTTTTGGCATTCCGCGGTACACTGCCGGGATCTCCGCGTTCTCAACAGCACTCAGATCGGACATCAGGTTGTAGCGCTGAAAGATGAAGCCAAAGGTGTCGCGCCGCAGTGCCGCCAGCGCGTCGTCTTTCAGGGTGGCGACTTGAACTCCGCGAATGGAATAGGTGCCGCTCGTCGGCCTGTCGAGGCAGCCGATAATGTTCATGAGGGTGGATTTGCCCGAGCCTGATGCTCCCATGATGGCGACGAATTCGCCGCTCTGAATTGTAAGGCTCACGTCTTTCAACACAGTCAGCGGCTCGCCTCCCGACGTGTAGGTTCGGGTGACAGCCTTCAACTCAAGCAAGGGAGACGACATCACGGACCTTTCCGAGCGCTCAGCGCGCTAGTTGATCGGCTTCCCTGAGCCACAATCTGCCCAGTGACAACTTCATCCTTTTCCTTAAGACCGTCCATAATCTCAGCCGAGAGTTCGCTCTTGATGCCGATCTTCACCTTCCGCGGTTCGATGCTGCCGTCTGGGTTCAACACTTTCACATTTATTTCCGAGCCTTCACTTGCATTGCCGATTGCAGCAGCCGGTATCAATAAAACATCTTTTGCCTGCGCCAGCACGATGAAGACTTGTGCCGTCATTTGAATCTTTAGCTCACGTTTCGGATTGGGAATATCAAAAAGCACGTCGTAGAAGACCACATTGTTGATGAGTTCCGGTGTTGGGAGCACCTGCCTGATTTTGCCGTTCCAACGGAGGGAATCGCCGAGGATGGTAAAGTAGACCTCCAGGCCCGGTTTCACTCGCACAATATCCGCTTCGGAGACTTGCGCCCAGACGGTCACCGTGTCGATATCGGCGATCCGGAGAATATTCGGGGCCTGTTGGTTGGCGTTGAGTGTTTGGCCTTCTAAAAGGCTGATGGATACGATTTCGCCGCTCATTGGTGCAGTGATGTTCGTATAGCCCACGTTGGCTTTAGCCGTGTTTACTGCGGCCGATGCTTCCTTCATCTGCGCCGAGAGCGATGCAACATCGGCAAACGCAACGTCGTATGCTGCCCGGGTGATGTCCCGTTCACTGGCAGAGGCTAACTGCCGCGCAAAAAGGTCATTGTTGCGGTCCCTTTGCAACCTGGCGAGCACAAGTGTCGCTTGCTTAAGCGAACGCTGCGATGTCATACTTTCGAGTGCAGCATTTGCCGACGAAAGAGCTGTTTTTGCCAGGACCGGGTCTATCACCGCAAGCAGCTGGTTCTTTTCGACATGATCACCGCGATTCACTTTCAACGACTGAAGCATGCCCGAGGTCTGCGCGCCGACATCGACATATTTGATGGGCTGCGTAATGCCCGCCGCTACAACCGTGCTTTCTACATTTCCCCGTTCAACAACGGCGGTGGCGTAGACAACCTTTGCTTTGCCGAAGATCCATTGATATCCAACGACTCCCGCAACGAGAAGGAGGAGGAGGACGATCAGCCAGAGGCCTCGACGCCGGACCAGCACCCATCGGTTCTTAGGAGTTTTCGCGAGAGGTGTTGATGGAGAATTAGCAGCGATCGATGTTTGCTTGGCTGGTGGATCGATGTTTGTTGATTCCATTTTTATCGTTCTGCTTTCTTGTTGCCTCATTGAGCCTTCGAATTGAAGGTCATCCCAAGACTTTGGCGACTGCGGGACGACACGGCAGGCCACAATCAAAAAAGCTGGCAAGGATTGAGAAGGTTAGTACTACCGTCCTCAAAGCTTCCCGACCAGTTTGCGAAGCTCTCCGTTGGTCTTGCCAATCTTCTCTTGAAGTTTTCCCAACGATTCATCCTCCTTGCCTTCCTTAAAGAGCCGATCATCGCCTTTAAGATTCGCAAATTGTTGTTTGATTCTTCCGACAAGCTTCTTCCAGTTGCCTTTGATGCTGAGAGTGTTCATGTGATACTTCCTTTCGTGAATTGTAGAGTGATTTGTTGCGCTGGTTCAATATTTCGTATTCATACGTGGATGATAATCAAACCGAACCCAGCCAGCTTCCCTTTTTGCAGCTTAAGACTGGACAGAATCTGTGTGAACAGGATTTATATTTTTCTTACAACGACTTTTAGGCTAACGAGATGTGAACTGTTTTACGCGATGGAAACTCCAAGAATCCTGCCGATAGCGGCGGTTACGATCATCGCGAGAGTGCCGCCAAGAACGACGCGCAACGACGCACGACCGATTGGCGCACCGCCGAGATAACCGCCAAAAGCACCTAGCGCCGCTAAGCTCGCAAGAGAGAACGCTGCGACCAATGGAATACGAAGAGACGCCGGCGAAAGGAGAAGTACTCCTATCGGAACCATGGCAAAGACGGCAAAGCTTGCCGCAGATATCCAGGCCGCTTGCAGCGGACGAGAGAGAGATGACTGATCGATCCCGAGCTCATCGCGCATGTGTGCTCCCAGCCGATCATGCGCGCTGAGTTGAACCGCTACTTTCATGGCAAGATCGTCTTCAAGGCCTCGTCGTACATAGATCTGCGCTAGTTCAAACAATTCGGCTTCCGGTTGGCTGGCAAGCTCCCTCCTCTCGCGCTTCACATCCGCTCGTTCCGCATCCCTTTGCGAGCTGACCGACACATACTCTCCAACAGCCATTGACATCGAGCCGGCAACAAGGCCCGCTACGCCGGCAATCAGGATAGACCCCATCGGCGCCGATGATGCCGCCACTCCAATCATCAGACTTGCAGTCGAAACAATTGCGTCGTCCGAGCCGAGCACGGCAGCCCGCAACCAGCCTGTCCGCCCGCTTCGGTGCATTTCCGCTTGATCCGGATACAACTTAGGTTTCTTCATCACGTCCCTGTGTATGCCTCATCCCGCCAAGATGGAACAGCACTATGCCGTTAATCAACAAATCGTATTTCTATTCCAATATACACGGTATCTTATTTTCATCTTGAGATCTGTCAAGCGAAGTTCTGGCCCGCCATATGGAATTAGCGATCTCTGCGTCATTCTCCCTGGTCTTCGTCTAAATCGTTGTGGTTATCTCCACCCAGACTGTAAAAACTATTCTCCTCGTCTTCGCTTCCGTTCTTTTCCTTTTCGTCATCCTGCTCCGACCCGGGAACATCCAGATCGCCGCCCGATGCGTCCTCTTCAAAATCTTTTTCATTGTTCTTCCCCGCGGTGCCATCTTCGTTTGGTGTTTTTGATTTCGACGTGTCCTCCGGATTTAGATTCTTCTCTTCTTTGAATTTTGTGAAGATATCTTCCTTGGAAGGATATAACGGGTATCCTGGTGAAGCTGTTTTGTCTTCTTTGCCGGACCGCCGGGCTGCGAGGTCTGTTTTATTGTTTTTTTTATCCATAGAGTTATCAAGGTCTTATTTGGTGAGTGTTTTCGAATGTTGTATTGTATCACGCATTGCGCTTCGCGGACTTTGTTATCGCCATAACTTACATCCACGCATCCTCTTTGGCTCCTGCAATCGCATGTATGAAGCGAGAATTATCTTCAGAGGCGACAATAAGAGGCAATCCGTTGCAAGGAGGCGCCGGGATGCCATATAAGTTTCTAATGACTGTGCCGGGAAATTTCATTTTCCGCAGTTTCTTCGATGTCCGCCTTCGTTAGACTCACGAACACCTTCGATTCTTCATAACTGATTTCTCTGACCTTGCTTGATGGAATCAGAATTTCCTTGCCTGAATACCAATGGCCGGTTTCGATCACCAGATCGCAAATTGTCCAGTTTTTGTCGTCGACGATAAAGTCGGTGACATGACCGATTTCACCATCGCTGGTCTGGATCTGGTAGCCGCTAAGAGCCTCGGTGCTTCGCAGATGCTTGTCCTCCCGATGCTTGTGTTTCTGATGTGGTATTGCCATGCCGTCCATCAGCGGCATGACAATCGGATAGGAGCCGAGGCCCGACACTCCGGCGCCATCCCAGTACGGCGGCCATCCGTAGTAGCCGTAATATTCAATTTCGAATTGGCGGGAAACAGGCTTGTGCGATTCAATCAAAGGGCTCTCCTCGATCTGTTTCTTTCGCAAGTTAATGCTCAGAATCTTCCCGGCCTCGTCAAATTTTCCAATCGCATGAGGGGTGAGAAGAACAAGGCGTCCCATTAACCATGATCCAGTCTCCGCTACCAGGTAGCGAATAGCCCAACTCTTGTCGTCAAAGTAGAACTCTTCAACATGGCCGATATCTCCATCCAACGCAGCAATGGTAGCACCGTGTAATTGTTTGATAGTCTGCAGCATAAGTTTATCTTCCTTGCTTATTGTGTGAACCGCTATAATTCCTGTCAGCGAATGATCTTTTCACCCGCACCGATTGTCGGATCCTTTCATGCTCAACCCACCTTCTATCCGCAGTTACGGAGGCGGCACATAAGTCAATTCTCTTACGGCGCGTAAACCACGGAGGAGGTACCTACTTTTGTTGTTTTGCCCAGTTAGCGTGCTGGGGGTGATCTTTGTTCACAAAGTATTTTGGATCGTTGCTGTCGCGGATCACCGGCTGATTCTTCACTCCTTTGTACGTCGCATATTTGGCCTGGTGAGCATCATGATTTTGGTAGGGAGTTTTTTCATTCACGACAACTTTGTATGAGTGGTACGGATCATAGCCGCTGTAACGGGATGGCAACGAACCACCATGCCCCCAACCGGACCCTTCCCTGTAGATATATTCGTGTTCGGAAACAGAGTAGTAGCAATCGATGTCGGGGATGTAATAGAAATCGGCACGATCGTACCCGGTAGGTCCCCAAACAGGCTGATCGCTAATATTGACGCCGATACTTCCCCCGGCGCCCGCACAGTTAATCGAAGAAACTGCAATGCCTATGCAGATCGCGGCGCAAAGTACGAAGAAACTGCTTTTTGATTTTTTCATATACTGTCGTCCTTTCATGGCGACTAATGGACTCGACTCGTTCGATGCTCTCCCGGCAAATAACAAGATCGAAGGAGAAGCCTTGAACGATGGGATACTGTCGGACGTTTGTCCGAAAAGCACTATCCCTGCAAACGATCACCAACCGAACTATTTCTAAACATCGAAGGTTCTTTTCCTGCGAATGACCCTCAGCAGGGAAATCACAATGGCAAGAACAAGCAACACATGAATGAGACCCCCCATGGTGTACGACACGACCAGGCCGATGAGCCACAAGGCGGCCAGAATCAAAGCGATTGTCAGGAGCATAGGTTCCACCTTTCTTTATTAACGTAGCACAGCATGCTTACGTATTGCAATCGCTTCAGGAGAGGTGTGCTCTCAGCATCCACGACATTTTTTCATGCTGTTCCATCAGGCCGGTCATGAAGTCGGCCGTTCCCATGTCTCTGAATTCATCACCAGCCGCCAGGATCTCTTTTCGGATCGAACGAACTAACGATTCGTGATCATCCAGCAACGTTTGTAAGATGTGTTTCTGATCGGAGAAATCCTGGTTGTGCTCGCTTAGCCGGGTCACGGCAATAAAGTCCTTCATTGTCCCCAGGGCGAAGTGTCCGAGCGACCGAACCCGTTCGGCGACATCGTCGATAATGACATCCAGAGCGTCATACTGGCTTTCAAAGAACTTATGCAGTTCGATGAAGTGTTCGCCTTGAACGTTCCAGTGGGCGTTTCGTGTTTTCGTGTAAAGTACGTACTCGTCGGCAAGCAGCGTATTGAGGAGACGTGCGATTTCTTTCGTGTGATTCTCAGCGATTTCAATATTTGGTTTCATTATGTCCTCGATTGTTAGTGATGTGTGATGAACTTCTTCATTTCTTTGAAAAACCCCCGCCATTGCACATCCGGCAGACTATTTCCGTACTGCGGCCAATTGCTTAAATAATTCCGTCTCCGGTTCGGTCAGATGCTCCGGCAACACGACGTCTACTTTCACAAGTAGATTTCCAAACTCATTCTTCTTTGTATAGATGGGCATTCCAAGTCCGCGCAAGCTGAGCTCTTTACCGTTCGGCGTTCCCTTCGGCACTTTGACCGTGACCTTATCTTTAAAAGTGTCGATCTGAGTTTTTCCGCCGAGCACGGCAGTGTACAATTGGACAGGGAGGGTACGATGGAGATCGTTGCCGCTCCTGCGATATATTGGATGAGGTGCGATCTTGATTGTAAGGAAGAGATCACCGTTCGGACCACCGCTCGTTCCCCTTCCTCCCTTCCCTCCAATTCTCAACATCTGCTGATCGGCAACACCTGGTTTGATTGTCACTTTAATCGTTTGATCATTAAGACGGATAAGCCGTGTTGTGCCATGGTACGCCTCTTCGAGCGAGAGTGTCGTCTCCGTTTCGAGATCCTCGCCTTTAATTGCAACGCTCCTTCTTCCCCGGTCTTGCCCGCTGTGCTGTCCGAACAACATCTCAAAAAGATCATTGACGCCCTCGTCGCTGAACGACGTATCTGATTCGTTTGTGCTCGTCCTGTTCGTTTGTCCGCCGTGGCTGCTTGCGTACTTAGACCAATCAAATCCTCCCGGCTGGGCTCCGGCTTCTTCGTAGTGTTTCCAATCGGCGCCGAACTGATCGTATTTTTTCCGTTTTACCGGATCGCTAAGGACTTCGTTGGCTTCGTTGATTTCCTTGAACTTATCTTCAGCAGCTTTGTTCCCTTTGGCCTTGTCGGGATGATACTTGTTGGCAAGAGCCCGGTACGCTTTTTTGATTTCGGCGGCAGTCGCTGTCTTTCCGACACCCAAATCCTTATAGTAATCTTTATAGTTCATGGTCCTATCGCCGTGACTTATTCCGGTACGCGCTCAGTCGCACTGCTTGGCTTCAACCAACTCTCATGCTGGATGGCCGGCGATCGTTCGTTATTCCAGAGATGCCCCGGCATAGTCCGGACATAACGGTTCCCGCTTCACTACTATATACCTATCGCAGGTATTGGATGAAATCGACCGAAGGGATGAAAGAGGACTTAATCCTTTGCAGAGAGAAAACCAGATTATGAAATCGGAGACGTATGCCTCATGCTATTCAATAATGCCATTAACCATTTTACGTCTTTGACGCCGCTCCGAGCCCTCGCCATTTGAGTAACGTGAATTTAAGCACGTCGTTTACCACGAGGCAGGAAACCATCGCATACCCAAATACGGTGAGTACTTCCCCCCACGGCAATGGAATAAGACCAGGAAGACCAACGCGAGTCAAAAGAGTCCCGACAACAATTTCGGCGACGACAGCCATTATAACAAACTTACTTGGCAACGTGGTCCAAAACCAACTGCGTTCCCGCGCAGAGACGATGGAGAATGCGGCAAAGTATAAGAGTGTCAGGAAGCTTAAGGTGTAGAGGGCATTCTCGCTTACGCCCAATCCGAATTGTGGCCAGGCAAACAGTAGGAGGAGTAGCGCTTCCGCCACCATCGCAACGCCAAGCACAACCGAGATCGTGATGAGTCCGCTGATCTTCCAGGTTTCCGGCTTTTTGGAGGGACGAACATGATCGGTGGCGAGGGAGATCTTTGCGACATCTGTTACGAAGACGAGCAGCAGCATCGCGAAGGCAGAGATGACGAACTTGCCCGTGACCATGAACGCAATGGCTACGAAGCCCGTTTTCAAAATAGTCCGGCTAATCTTGTTGATGATGTAGGTCAGGATACGTTGATAAATCGTCCGCCCTTGTTCGACCAATGCCACAATATTTGTCAGCCCCGGTGCCGTGAGCACAACACTCGCGGCCCCTTTGGCTACGTCGGTCGCCGTGCTGACGGCGATCCCCACTTCGGCCTGCCGCAGCGCCGGCGCATCGTTCACGCCGTCGCCGGTCATGCCGGTAACATGTCCGGCGGCTTGAAGCTGCTGAACGACAATGTATTTGTCCTCGGGATACACTTCGGCGAAACCATCCACTTCCGACAAGAGTTCCGCTCCCTTCTTTCCCCCCTGAGCACCGGACGACTTCAAATCAGCGGCCCGCTTGATGTTGGGCAGCCCGACGCCACGTGCAATTTCGCTCGCGACTGCCAACGCATCGCCGGTGAGCATTTTGACCGCAACACCAAGGTCGTGTAACGTACCAATAAGTTCTTTTGCATCGGGCCGGGGCGGATCGTAAAGAGTGACCATTCCGATAAAGGCGAGTGTCCCGGTTTCGGGTCCGCGAGCGACTGCCAGTGTACGATATCCCTTTAACGCTGAATCGCTCACCCGCGCTTCCAGTGAGCTGATCGCTTCGGGCTTCCAGCCGCACGCTTGTGCAACAGTTTCGACGGCCCCCTTCATCACGTGGATTCGTTCTCCATTCTGCTCGACCACCGCTTCGGTCCGCCGATTCTTCGCGTCAAACGGCGCAAACGAGATCGGCTTCGCTGCCGGTTTTCCGTCGAAGAGGTGTCGCTCCTTTGCAGCAGCCAAAAACGCCAGGTCGATTGGATCCTGGTTGGATTCCTGCGAGGCGAGTGCGCCGGCGAACAAAACGTCGGCCTCTGTCGCTTGATCCTGCGGAATCACGCTGGTGACCGCCAGATGATTCATAGTAATGGTGCCGGTCTTGTCGACACAGAGGACGTCCATCGTTGCGGCATCCTCCGCTGCGCTCAGGCGGGTAATCAGAACGCCTCGTTTCGCGAGTTCTTTCGAGCCTACTGCCATGCTGACTGTAAACATAACGGGGAGGGAGAGCGGTATCGCACTCATGAAGAGGATGAGAATAAGCGGAACCATCTCGAGGAGTGGTGTCCCCCGCACGATGGACATAACGACAACCATTCCCAAGAGCACACCGACAACGAGGAAGAGCCAGCGAACGACCTTGGCCATCACCGCATCGATGTGGAATTTCGGGGTTGCCTTTTGCACGAGATCGGTGGTGCGTCCGAAGAAAGTCTTCGATCCGGTCAACAAGACAACGGCATTGCCTTCTCCCCTGCGAACCACAGAGCCCGATGACAACATATCACCTACGGCTTTGTCGACATCCTTGGACTCACCCGTCAGAGCTGACTGATCGACGCTCACGGTTCCTGTCAGGAGCTTCACATCTGCAGGGATGATATCCCCTTCACGAACACGAATGATATCGCCGGGGACTAACTCACGTGCAGGAGTTAGCTGCCACTTAGACTCGCGCAGTACACGCGCACTCACCTGGAGCCGCCGGCGCAACGTCTCGACGACACCGGCTGCACGACGTTCCTGCATAAAACTGACGACGGCGTTGATGACCAGCAGCGCCGCAACAACCGTGAGGTCCGAATATTTTTCGGTGACCGCGGAAAGAACCATAATGAGCTCAAGCATCCACGCGGACAATCCCCAGAACTTTCCCAGAAAAACGAGAAAAGGGTGTTCCTTCTTTTCGGACACTTCGTTAAAACCATGTTCTTTCCGGCGGATATCGACGTCAGAATTCTTAAGACCGGCCTCGGCAGTCACCTGGAGCGCCGCGAGAGTGTCGGGAATCGACATGGAGGTGGTGTCAGGAGGGTTAGCGTCTGCCGGTTTCAGAGGCGTAGGTTCGGCGTTGGGCTTCAGGCTGAGGGTGCTTTCACTTTAGCATCATGGAAACGCAGGTTCCGCCCGATAAATAGCACTATCGTATAGCGTATCAACCATGACAGAGCAGGCATCACG
>CAYYHS010000012.1:0-17271 GCA_964471785.1 uncultured Chitinophagaceae bacterium | reverse complement strand
ATGAAGATCCTGGCTTTTGCGGAACAACGAAATAATCAATTCAAGAAAACGGCATTTGAAATAGTGCGTGCCGCCAGGGGAGTGGCTGATACTCTGTCGGCCGAGGTCGTGGCACTCGTTGTTGGTGAGAGCGTTGCGCCCATTGCGCCTCAGTTAGGAGCGTATGGTGCCTCGACGGTGATCGTGGTCGAGGCTGCGCGGCTTAAGTATTATTCGACGACGGCATATGCAAAAATTGTCGCGGAAATCGCCCGACAAGAATCGGCGGAGCTGGTTTTCTTGCCTGCGAGCGCTATGGGGAAAGATCTTTCGCCGAGACTCTCGGTGAAGCTTGATGCCGGACTTGCGGCCGATTGCATTGCACTCCGGGTTGAGAACGGGGGAATTGTCGCAACCCGGCCGGTGTATGCAGGGAAAGGGTTGATCGATGTACGCATCGTTTCGCAGACAAAGATCTTCTCCCTCAGGCCGAATGTTTTCCCCTCTGGATTGCCTGCGAATCGGGAATGTCAAATCGAGACGCGGGCGTTAGAGCTTTCGGATGATGACTTTGGTGCTGCGGCAACGGAAACAAAATCATCGGCTGGAAGAAGAGACGTTGCCGAAGCGGATATTATCGTATCAGGCGGGCGGGGCTTAAAAGGCCCGGAAAATTTTGCGATGATTGAGGATCTGGCGTTGTCCTTGAATGCGGCAGTCGGCGCGTCACGCGCTGTGGTGGACGCTGGATGGAGGCCGCATGAGGAGCAGGTGGGCCAGACTGGCAAGACCGTTTCACCGTCTCTGTATGTGGCGGTTGCCATCTCAGGGGCCGTTCAGCATCTCGCAGGGATGTCCTCCTCAAAGTGTATCGTCGCCATCAACAAGGACAAGGATGCCCCAATTTTTTCCATCGCTGATTACGGCATCGTCGGCGATGCATTTGAAATTGTCCCGGCATTGACAAGAGAATTGAAGAAGCTAAAGGATGCGTAGTGGGCCGGCAGGATGTTGAGTTGCTATTCAGACTACTTTTCTATATACTCGCAGTAGAGAGTTATATTTTCCGAAAGGGTCTTTGTGGAGAAAGTTCAGGTTGATATACTGGGATTGTCGACAAGTCCGTCGAGTGGGGGAGCGTATGCTTTAATCTTGAAGGAAATGAACGGCACGAGAAGGTTGCCGATCATCATCGGCGCGTTCGAAGCTCAGTCCATCGCCCTGGAGATGGAAGGCATTAAGCCACCGCGGCCCCTCACGCATGACCTCATGAAGAATATCATCGACACGTTTGGTGTGTCGCTGCAGGATGTCTTCATTAACGAGTTGCGTGACGGGACTTTTTATGCCAAGATCACGATCGAAGGAGTCAGCGAGAGCCAGGAGGTAGATTCTCGGCCCAGCGATGCTATTGCGCTCGCGGTACGATATGGAGTTCCGATCTTTGTCGCGGAGGAAGTCCTGAACGAAGCCGGCATCGTTGCTGAAAGCGAGGAAGAGGAAGCAAGTGCAGAACCAAAAACGGAACCCCCTGCCGTCATGAAGAAGTACGCGTCGAAGCTTGAACAACTCCAGTCATCGTTAAAAGAGGCTATCGAAAAGGAAGAGTACGAAAAGGCCGCAAAGCTGCGTGACGATATCCGCAAAATCACCATGGGAGATTAGTGTGGTGTGCGGTTCCGTTGCCCCCTCAATAGACAAGTCTGCGCATTTCTCTTACCGCATCCACCAAACCCACTGACAGCGCCCGCGAGACAATCGCGTGGCCGATGCTCATCTCGTCGATAAATGGGATACGCGCGACCGGTCTTACATTGTGATAGTTCAGTCCATGCCCCGCGTTTACACCGAGCTCCAGGCTCTTTCCATAGGCGGCGATCTCTTCGATTCTCTTCAACAATCTCTTTCGCGTTTTGTCGGAGACTGCTTCCGCGTACTCTCCGGTGTGAATCTCAATCATATCCGACCCGATCTCTTTGGCGGCATCAACCTGGTGTATCACGGGATCGATGAAAAGGCTTACCAGGATTCCTTTTTCGTGGAATCGCCGAACGGCATTGAGCAGCTTCGCTCTGTAACGGATTACATCAAGTCCCCCTTCCGTTGTCAGTTCCTGGCGTTTTTCCGGCACGAGCGTGACGAGGTCCGGGACAATGCGCAGCGCGATAAGAACGATTTCTTCCGCTGCCGACATCTCTAAGTCAAACTTCGTTTTCAGCGACTCGCGGAGGCGCCTTACGTCGCGATCCTGGATATGTCGCCGATCTTCCCTAAGATGGCATACAATTCCATCTGCCCCGGATCGTTCGCAAATAGCCGCAGCGGCCACCGGGTCCGGCTCGGTTCCCCCACGGGCCTGACGCAGTGTCGCAATATGGTCAATGTTTATCGATAATTTCATCTGAACCTCCGTCTCGAATTGACGTTCGTATCAAAATAAACGAATTTAGGCGAAGAACTACAACAGGAAACTGAGGGAGAGATGGGTTCAACTCGTTCACGACACGCAACACTCCCGAAACCTGGCTGTATCGTAACTTTTCCTAGAGAGTGACGTATCTGAAGTTGGACAAACTCTCACATCCCAGCGAGATGCCCCCATGAATAAGAATCTACTGCTCATCGGTTTGCCAATCGTTCTCCTCTCAACGTTTTCCGCGTCTTCGTCGGCGCAGAGTGAGGGAGGGGCCTATCACTTTGAACAATGGCAAAACGATTCTTTAGCGACCGGCGATCGCATTGGCTCTTTTGTCGAAGACCTGATCGATGAGATTGAGTCGGGTGTCCGGACAATGGCACGACAGCGCGACAAGGAGAACGACAATGATATCGACTCGGCATCTGTCATCCGCAAGTATAAAGCAGGGAGCGATGCAGTGACGTTTTCCGGGAATACGAGCATCGACGCGAACGATAAGATCGACGGGAACGTCGTTGTGAAAGGAGGATCGTTGACAGTGACCGGGCTCATTCAGGGGGACGCCTTGGCTATCAACGGGGATATTATCGTGAAAGACGGGGGAAGAATTACCGGGAATGCACGATCGATTAATGGCAAAGTAGAAAAAGAGGGGACGGGAACAATCGACGGGTACGCAGAGGAAACCTCTTCCGTGCGCGATGCTATTTACGAGAAAGGGAGATACCGTTCGAGCCGGTCTTACCGATTTAATGATTTGTGGCTCGGCGAAAGTCTTTTCCCGGATAACGTTCTGTTCAGATATAATAGAGTGGAAGGATTATTTCTCGGGTTAGGTTCGGAGAAGAAGTTTTACTGGGATGGAAGCAAGGTTCTCTCGGGGTACGGGTCGGCGGGCTATGCTTTTAAGATTCATCGCTGGCGCCTCAATCTGGGTATAGACAGGCAATTTGCGACTGATGATGCGTTGTATGAACTCGGAGCGGAAGGTCACAGCATCACAGACACCAAGGATGCTTGGATTATGAAGCTGAGCGAGAACAATTTGACAGCGCTCTTGTGGCACGAAGACTACCGGGACTATTTCACCCGTGAAGGTTTTTCTCTCCACGCGGCGCATTATACGAAGGAGCCTGATTTTTCCACGCAAATCCGAGTCGATTACCTGATCGACGATTATTCCTCGTTAGCAAAGGGAACGGATTGGTCGCTCTTTCGGCCAAGTCATACGTTTAGAGATAACCCGGCGGTGGTTGAAGGAACCATGCATAGCGTTCTTGGTTCGGCGGGCGTGAGCACTCTGGAAAAATTCGGGCGAAGAACGATCGGCTGGAATGCCTATGCGAGCGTAGAGCGGGGGGGCGATGTTCTCGGAGGAGATTTCAATTTCACCCGTGTGATCGTTGATGTGCGACGTTTTCAGCCTCTCTCCGAGTACGACAAAATCAACGTGCGGCTCCGCGTCGGATCGCTGCAGGGAGATTTCACCCCCCAAAAAACGTTCGAGATTGGCGGCGCTAATACTCTCCCCGCGTATGCGTTCAAGCAATTTGCCGGGAACAGAATGATCCTCGGAAATTTTGAGTACGTGTTGGAAGGCCGGCTGATGGACGACGTTTCGCTTTGGCCAAACAGCCTGAATTTTATCGTTCTCGCGGATGCAGGTGCAGCAGATTCTGTCTCGACGACGAAGTCGCTCAATGATGGATTCCCCTCGGTTACCGGTAAAGCGATAAAGTCTGATATTGGATTTGCTTTCGGCTGGCATGATGAGAGCTGGCGCCTTGGATTTGCGTGGCGCACAGATGTGAAAGCGCCGGTCAGCGTTTTTCTCCGCTTAAACAAGCCGTTCTGACAGCTCTCCTGGCGATCATGAAAAAGGCTCAACCGCAGGGTTGGGCTTTTTTATTTTCTGACGACATACTGGAGACGTTCCGGATCCTGGCGCACGATCCGAATGTCTTTCGGCGTGGTCACAACGGGCTGGATGGATCCCGTCGTGTCGAGGAGGATGGATTTGTAGTCGATGTGGGCTGAGAATTCCTTCTTATCCAGCGCAGCAATCTGTTCGATTCCCCCACGGACAATGATGTTGATCTTCGGAGGGATCAGCACGACAAGCCGGTTGCCCGGCACCTGATTGACTTCGACGGGGATAGCATCGAAATTTTTTTCCGCGGTTGGCTGAACGTCGCATTGGAGATCGACCGAGGTGGGAAAAGGGGAAATTCCGAACGAAAGGGTGTCCGAAACGGGAACTCGGGCGTTCACATCGCTTCTGAGATTGGCAAAAGTGTGCGGCACAGTTTGCCAACGTTCGATGTGGTCGAGCAGAGATCTGGCCCCCGTGAGGGTGATGCTATCGGGGACCGATTTAATCTCCCCTACGACGCCGTACCCCTCTCGAAAACTCATTTGAACAACCGGCTCAATCGGAACATTCTTCTTGATTTTCTCATCCAGAACGACCGTGATCGTATCCGGCTTTAGTTCAAGAGTGCGAATGCCTCCGGGTAAGTCTACCCGTTCCGGAATCTCTTTGCTTGTGATGAAACTGATCCTGTTGGAAACGTCGCTGAGATCGAGCGCGTATCGAAGAGTCGGAACGAAATAGAGGCCGACGAGTTGCCAACCGGTCGTCTTAATTTTGATGCTGATAGTTTGGGGAACAGGACGCGCGAGCGCTCGATTGGGCTTTATATTCTCCAGCACCACAGGCACGGACAAAGAAGTCTGGTATTCGTACGCCATGTTTACAGACAACCAGAGCATGCCGGCAAAAATGGTTGAAAATATTGCAATATGGAGGTTCTTGTTTTTCAAATCAGAAACGAATCGGGGAGAAACGAAAACTCCATCTTCATGGAGAATCGTCAGGAAGACGGAGTTGGGTTCAACGCTTATAGAACGTCTTTAGTCACGAAATTTCGCTTTCACCAACTCCTCGAGGAGTTGGTCCTTGTTCGCCTTCGAGATTCCCCTGCCGAAGATAGCGAGTCCTTCGACGCTTCGCGCATAAGACCGGAGTTCATGGACAGTCATCGCCATCAATTCGGTAAGGTATGCGTCTCGTTGGGTCGCTTGCGGGGGAGAAAAATCAACATCCCCCTCGTCATCAAGTCCGTCTGGTTCATCTTTAGAAATTGTTGCTTCCTCGGCCCCTCCTGTTAATGAAGCAATTTCAGCTTCTGAAAGGAAGGATTTCGCAAAAATGAGTTCTTCAAGTCCGTCAGCGGGTCGAGGAATGACATGTTGCGAGATTAGTTGCCCCACTCGTTTAGCCGCCGCCGCACCTGCTTCGACGGCTGACCGCACGGCTGCCGTCTCGCCGATAATTTTAATCGTGATCATTGCGGGGTCGGTGCGTTCCTTTCCAACCAAACGGACATTAGACGTTTTGACCATAGCGTCTGCCGCCTCAATTGCGCCGACGAGACCTTTCGTCTCTACCATGCCAAAAGCGAAATCCATCATGCTCCAAGTGTGATATCACCGGTGAGAAAAAGTGATGCTCAGACTACTTCGCGGCGGGCCGCTTCGGGAGAATGAGTTCGACATCACTGTGTGGGCGTGGAATTACATGGACGGAGACTAATTCGCCAACACGCTGCGCCGCGGCTGCTCCTGCGTCGGTGGCCGCTTTCACTGCTCCGACATCACCCCGGACCATCACCGTGACATACCCGCCGCCAATTTGTTCTTTTCCGATAAGTGTGACCTTAGCGGCTTTCACCATGGCATCAGCGGCTTCAATTGAGCCGACAAGCCCTTTTGTTTCAACCATTCCGAGGGCATCGAGTGAAATGTCTGACATGTGTGTCTCCCGAAAAATATAGTGAATGTATTGACCGAACCTAAAGTGGGGGAAATATAAATAAGAATGAAATGAGAGTCAACCGGCGTGCTCCCAAAGACAAAAGGGGAGCAACGAGCGTTATGCTGAGCGTCGGCCCAACGCAATAACGGACAATCCGAACGGGAAAGTAATATTTCGGAGAAAGAATCGCTCCCATCCAAAAACCAACCTCAACAGCTGATTAAGCGGATGGAAAGGGATCTTAAGGGTTGTGTCGCTCCCTACCTTGGCAAATTTCTCAACGATGCGTTCGAGAAGGGCGGTCGGAAACATGAAGGTATTGTAGTAAGAGAGCATCTCAACAGTAAAACCGTTTTGTTCCATCACTTTTTTCAACCCGGATCTGGTGTAACGCCTCTTGTGATGATTCAGTTCGTCGTGATTGCTCCAGAGAAATTGATAGGCCGGTACAGTAACAAGGAGGTGTCCGCCGGGCCGGATGAACCGGAGAGCCTGCCGCAGCGTCGCAGAGTCATCATCGATGTGCTCGATCACGTCGAGCATGGTCACGAGGTCGAACTTCATTTCTGGATGGGGAAATGTCTCGAGTGTGCAGCAGAAAGAATTTGCGAGGCCTCGCTGATGGCAGAACTCAATTGCCAGTGCCGAGGTATCGGTGCCGTACGCCTGATACTCCTTAGATAATTCCGTGAGAATCGCTCCCGTTCCGCAGCCGAAGTCAAGCACTTTTGCCCCGTGTGGAAGAGCAATGCGCCGCTTTATAACATCCATGACAATATCCTTGCGCGCAGAAAACCACCAGTGCTTTGTTTCAACTTCATAAAACTTTCGATACAGTTCTTCTTCCATAGCTTGATCGTTACCCTTTGGAGTTTGAACGAACCGGTGAGAGCATGAATTCGATGGGTGTGTCAGCCAAGGCATTCCAGGAAAAATGGAGTATCTGTGCCTCGACTTTAACCCCAAAGGACGTCGAAAGCCAGCCGCGCTCAATGAGAAGTGCCAAGCCAGCGCTAAAGGTCAGTAAAGCAACTGGGGTTCCGTTTTTTATTATGTGAACTGAATTTGTTCCCGGCCGGGCAGTGATTCGTTCAGCAAGATGAAAGTACGAATGCACTCCTTCAGTTGCATCCGTGAAATGATCTTCGATCTGAAACGTTGAAGTGGCCTCGATCCAGGAGATCGTCCGCTTATAAAGGATTTGTCGTTTTCTGTAGCCGCATTCGATCGCAATTCTGTCCGGGCTTTTGTCCAATTCCCGAAATTCACCGTCAGTAACTTTTTTCCACCCCAACCCATTTTTTGTCCGGAAGAGATTCCATGAAGAGGCAAACGTCGTGTTGTGTGCCGCAGCAGAACGCAAATAATCGCGATCCGCGTCGTTGCCAAGGTAGACAGAAGTTCCGGTGTCGGCAAGTATTGGGACGCCGTTAAGATAAATGAGAGGAGAGAAGAGGTCGTTGTGGCTGTGATAAGAAAATCCGCCTCCTCCCATGCCAAACTCCCCGGCCCGGAAGAAGCAATAATTCTTCTCGGACGGCAGGCCGCCTCGGAGAACAATATGGCCGCTCTCCTTCAGAACAATGCATGATTTTCTATCAGTAGCTCTCTTCCGCAATCTCATGGAGTCCCATTCTTTTTCGGTGAGCAGCCAAAACGCTTCTTCGTTCAGTTGAGGAAGCTCAAAGGGGATTTCGTGCTCCAAAATTGCCTCCGCAACCGCGGCTAAACCGGTTGCATTCCAGAAATTGAGGGAAGGGGCCAACATAAACCCTCTACCGTTATCGAAATCACCGAACGGGGGAAGCGTATCGTCGGGCGTTCTGACTAACTCCAGCCATCGGATCATCCTCTGAAGACGGAGGATGAATGCACCGGAGAATGGATGCGAAGTCTTGCTAGTCGCAATGTAGGCGAGGAGGAAGAAGTCGACGTCGAATCGATGATACGACGACGATTGCTCCTTTGCTCCACCATCAGCGTGAACCTGAGAAAGGATTTCCTTCTCGAGAATATATTGCCCTTTTTCCCTCCACCGCTCAGACTCGGGAAACTTGAAAGAGAGCGAGGCGATAAGAAGGCCCGCACACTCGCCGACCAGATGATTTGTGCGGACGACCTTATCCGTCGACAAATGCGCGGCGAGGAATGCACAGTGTTGCCAGACGCTTTGCGTGATGACATCTCTTTGCTGCGGAGAGAATAAGGGCTCGACGAATTGAAAGGCAAGGGTCCAGGAGATCAGACGGACACCGAGCTCCAGCGGGCTTGCCCAGTTGATGCTCGCTCCGCATGGGTTCTCTTCAATCCAGTGGAGCCATTCGGCGGTCAGCTCATCGAAAAAGACACGATCTCCGGAGAGGTAGCACGCTTGAGCGAGGGTCACAAAATGTTGATGCCGGCTCAGTTCCCAAACCGGTTTTGGGTCGATGGGAGAACCTTCATAATGCAGCGAGATTTCACTGTAGCTTTTCTTCCGCCACTCCATTTCAGTCTGAGGGTCAGTATGCCACAGAATCTTTTCTCCGAATTTCAACGAGCGGCCGAACACTTCAAATTCATGTGCTCGAATTTTCTGTGCCTGCAAGAGGAGGACGGATAGTGCATCGGGAAATTCCTTCTTAAATCTGCTTTGCGTTGAGCGTTCGAGGGGGAGTACCCCCGTAAACCCATCCCGAGCAACGGAAGGAACCCGTGCATGCTGGATTGAAGAGATGGTCCGTTCGCCCGTTATCAGGCGATATATTTTTGTCGCGACGATGATCGCGAATCCCAGGGGACCGGCTTTCCGAATCGCGAGTATGCAGTACCGAAAAATGTTCACTGGTGTCTTTGGGATGTCCGGGCGTTACGAATGACTTTCGAGCGATGTCTTCATGATGTGCAGACCGTCAAGAAGGGTAGAATGAGGCCGCCAGCCGGTTTCTGAGGAGATCTTTCCAATATCGAGAACATTGTAGGGAACGTCGAACCGGCGCTTCGCATCGTATCGAACTTTGCATTTCACGGCGTAAGTCTTTTCGATGAGGACGATGAGTTCTCTCAACGATGTGCCAGTGCCGCTTCCCACATTGTATATTCCCCCCCTAACAGATTTTTCGACAACTGAAGTGACAGCCGCCCCAAGGTCTTCTTCGAAAAGATAATCTCGCACGATGGTTCCATCCCCCCAAATGACAATTTCCTCTCCGCGCAACGCCTTCTGAATAAAGACCCCGACTGCGCCCTGAGGGCGTGTCGGATGCTGGCTGGGGCCGAATGGATTTGCAAAGCGGAGGATAACCGAAGGGACGTCGTAGTTGATTGAAAACAGACGGATGAACTTCTCGATGGTTAATTTGGAAATTCCGTAAGCCGAAATTGGCTCGGTCTGATCTGTTTCGGTAAGAGGTCTTCCCGGTTGGGAGGCACCATAGACCGTACCGCCGGAAGAAGAATAGATCAATCTGGTCTTCCTTCTCTCTTTCAACATTTCAAGAAGGCGAACCGTGGGGAGGACGTTTGTCTCGATGTCGAACTCGATGTCGTTCATCGAAGTCTGCGGAATCGTTGTCCCGATGAAATGGAGAACGGTTTTTACGCCGTCGAGTGCATGCGTCAGGTCACCGAGGCTAGAGAAATCGCCGAACTGCAAATCGATTTTTCGGAGAACACTCTTAATGCGGTCGGTATTCTGGCCTTCTTTGTCCAGAACGCGCACGTCGTAGCCTTTGCTCACCAAATGTCGGGTGACGACGGAACCGAGAAATCCGCATCCCCCGAGCACGAGGCAGATGTCATCGTTGCTTTTTGGCACTGCGCTTGGATCCTTTTATCATTTCACGAATAATGAACTTTGGAGAGCTGTTGGAGTTCATCAATATTCTCCCGGTGTACTCACCGATAAGACCAAGGAAGGCCATCTGCATTCCCCCGACCACGAGCACGACGACCATCAGCGAGGCCCACCCTTGAACCGGCATACCGTAAAGAATCTTCTCTAGAATCACCACGACGGCGCCGGCCAGGCCGATGACAGCGCTGAAGATTCCTATGAGGGACGCAATCTGCAGAGGCCTGATCGAGAAGTTGACCAGCAAATTAAGTCCGTGGTTTATTAACCGTGGCACGGTGTAGTGGGATTCGAACTCCGATCTATCGTCGCGCACAGACACGCCGCCGACGTTTGTGGTGGTCCAGCTGATGAGCCCCTCGATATAAGTATAGGAGGATCGATATTTCAGAATCTCATCGACGACCCACTTGCGGAGAACGCGAAAGCTGCTGAAATTGCCCCCGACGCCTGGCGATAGAATCTTGGCCCCGATCCACTTGCTGAAATCGGAGGTCACGTTACGGAAGAGATTATGGGCACGGGCTTCCGGCAGGCCGTAGACGACGTCGAACCCCTCCGAAAGTTTTTGAAGGAGCCTGGGAATTTCTTCCGGCGGATTCTGCAAATCCTGATCGAGGGTCACTACGATTTCTCCCTGGGCGCACGAAAGTCCGGCGAGAGTCGAATTGTGCTGTCCGAAATTGCGGCTGAGCTGCACGGCACAGACATTTGAGTCTCGTGACTGCAGTTTTTTTAGGGCGGCAAAGCTGCCATCGGTACTCCCATCATCGACGAAAATAATTTCGTATTTGCCAAGGGAGCGGGCAACCGGAACCAGCTTCGCGTGGAGCTGTTCTACCATTTTTGAGCCGTTATAAACCGGAATGACGTAGGAAATCAGGTTCATGACTTCATTCAATGAGTGTTATGGAGAGCGATATCAAGATAACGAACACATCTGCTTGTTTCAACAGTACTACCAGTGCAACCGATAGACCCGCAAGGTTCCGTAACAGTTTTCAGGAAATTCGGCGACAAGCGTCCCCCTGCTTTGCGCCGTTTGCTCCGCCTTTTCGCGCACCTCCAGCCAGAACTCCTTTCCCCAGACTTCCTGGTCGCCGGTGATCATGTATTCCGGTTTAAACGTCTCCAACTCTCTGAAGTGCGTATACTGCGACCGATACGGCTGCTGGTAAAATCCAAACCAAAAAGTGATTGATCCCCAGACGCGAGCGTTTCGTGGAATTACGGATTGAAGCTTCTCAATGGTCTCTGAGTACGAACAATCCCTGTGACGCCACACCAGGCTTGCGTTGCCCCCGAGTTGATTCAACGAAAAAAGTATGACGAGCGCAAGGCTAGCCGACGGGAGCCAAAACTGCCGCGAGTAGATTTGCCGCAATCTCACGACAAGGCTTTTCGTGCCGCCTAGCCATTCATTCGCGGTGTTTGCGGTGAGGATGCAAAGAAGCGGCAAAATGGACGTGGAGTAGAATATCGTTTTGTTTGCCAGCAACGCAAGTGACAGAAGAGCATGGGAGGCAACCATGATCGCCAAATACCGCGCCTCTTTCCTTTTCGAAAAGAGTGCTGCGATCCAACCAATCGAGTAGACAAGGATAAGAAGAACCCGGTTCGGAAACTGGGCGTACTCGACGACGCGATTCCACTCCCCCTGGACGCTCGTCACTATCCAATGTTGCTGTGCAATGACATTCGTTCTATTATCGAGTTGAAGGTAGAGGGTTGAAAATGAGTTCTGAGCATCATTCACAACGACATAGATGATATAGGGGAGTATTCCAACAAACACGGAAGCGATGAAACTCCAACTCAGCCGGGATGTCCAGACTTTTTTCCCCTCGGCCAGAAAAAGAACAAGAGAGAGTGCACAGATGTGAAGCAGCGCGTTGGGGTGAATCCAAAGCGCGATGCCGCAAAGCAACCCTGACCAGATGAAGTCACGGACAGCGCGAGATCGGATGCCGCGGAAGAAAAAATAGAGCGAGGACATCTCAAACGCCGCAAGATAGATCTCCGGGCGGATCGTTCGATAGGAGATAAACATCATCGTCTCGATCGTTACGAACCAAACACCGAGAAGGGCGGCGCGGCGAGAAAAGAATCTCCTTGTGAATGCGTAGAGGGCAAACAGCAACAACAGGCCGAAGAGGCCGGAAACAAGCCTGCCCGTGATCGGTCCGAATCCAAAGATTGCGAAGGCGGGGGCTACGGCGAGGCTTAGAAAAATGCGGGGCTGGAGCAGCACTTTGTCGTACCCGGAGTAGTTTTCCAGGACGGGATTGTACATCCTTCCTTCCGTTGAAAGCGTGTACCCCGTGGCGGCCTCCCATGGTTCATCAACCCATACGCGCGGATAATGGTCGAGCATCACCGTCGCAAATATTACATATACCGCGAGGAGAAGGAGAAAGTATCGATGCTCTTGAAAGAAAGAATTCACTGTTGTTCCGGGTTTACTGAACCTCAAAAACTCTCATCCACATTTCAAGACAGACCAGCCTCCAGAGCATGTTGCCGGAAATGTCGACGGAGGTGTCGTGAAATCGTTTTTCAATTCTTTCACGGTCGATGAACTCGGCTGCACGAAGCGGCTCCTCGACCAATAATGAACGAATCTTCGGCAACAGAGCTTGCAGCCATTGGTCCTGAGGCGTAACAAATCCCATTTTGTCCCTGCGCCACTGAATCTCCTTCGGGATGATTCCTTCCGCGGCCGAGCGCAAAGCATATTTTGTCCAACCGTTGTGGATTTTAAACGTCGCAGGAATTTTCATACCGCATTCCACCACCCGGTAATCGATGAAGGGGACCCTGGCTTCGATCGAGAATGCCATCGAATTTCGGTCTTCATAATGGAGGAGTTGTTGGAGATTAAGTTGAGTCTCTTCTTCGAGAAGCCGTTGCTGGAGGTTGTCGTTGGATTTCGCAAGCAATCCCCAGTGGTTCTTATGGACCGAGAGGAATTCCGGCCTCATGAGCGAGTTAGGCTCCAGTACGCTTTCAACGAAAGAACGTGGAATGAATCCTCCGGCTGCTTTCTTAAGCAACTCATAAATTTGTTGAGGAAGGGACCGACCTCCGACTGACGTTCCTCCTTGAATCTCATTCCAAAGGGTTCTAATCTGCAATCGACGCAGCAATTCTGCCTGGTAAATTGGCCTATGCCAGCTGTAGCCTGCGAGGAGTTCGTCGGCTCCCTGGCCATCGAGGAGGACAGTAACCCCATGTTCCGAAGCCAACCGCATGACATTCCATTGCGCATAGACAGAGGTCGAATTGAACGGCTCGTCTTGGTGGTAGAGAAGCTGCCGTAATTCTGCCCAGAGGCGTTCACCGTCGGGGCGGACGAAGTGCGCCTCCGCGTTGGTGCGGGAGATCACTTTGTCGACAAAAGGTTTCTCGCTGAATTGAGGATCGTCGTACACAGCAGTAAACGTCTTCTGGTGTTCGCCGATGAGACTTCGATCGATGACGCCGCTTTTGGAGATGAGAGAATTCGCAAGGCAGACAATAGTCGATGAATCAAGTCCTCCGCTAAGGCAGCTCCCGAGAGGAACATCGGTTCGCATTCTCAGCTTTACAGAGTCACTCAGAATTTCCAGAAGTTTCTGTGCCTGCAGCTTATTTTCCGATTCGGAGAAGCGTGAAAACCGAGAGTCGGCTACGAGAGTGTAGTATTTCTGGATTGTAAGATGTCCGGCAGCATCGAGCGTGAGACGATGCGACGGGGGGAGTTGTTTGATGTCGGAAAAAAATGTTTCGTCCGTGTGATCGATGATGGCATACGCAAGATAGTCATGAACCGCGCGATGGTTTGCAACGCGCGATACTGCGGGATGGGTTAAAAGCGCCTTTATCTCCGATGCGAATGCGAATTCACCGTTCTTCATGAAGTAATAGAATGGTTTTACACCGAATCGATCGCGGGCACAAAAAAGTGTTTTCGTGCGGCCATCCCACAAGGCAAAAGCCCACATTCCGTTAAAGCGGTTGAGGCAATCGGTCCCCCATTCTTCGTAGGCATGGATGATGACTTCGGTGTCTGTCTTTGTCCGGAAAGCGTACCCTTTTCCCTTGAGTTCTTCCCGCAACTCGATGTAATTATAAATCTCTCCGTTGAAAATGAGCCAGATCGTTCCATCGGCGTTTGATATCGGCTGGTGCCCCGCCGGAGAGAGATCGATGATGCTCAGACGCCGATAGCCCAGACCGACGGAAAACGTTTCATCAGTCTGCGCACTGATGTTCGTGAGCGTCTCTTTCGCTTGCGGGATCGAATCGTCGCCGCACCGGTGCTGATACCGGTTTGTGAGGGGATTGACAAGTAGATAGCCTTCATCGCTCGGTCCCCGATGGCGAATTGTCTTCGTCATTTTCTCCAGCAAGGCCGGATCGATCCGTTTACCGCCCGATGCAAAAGTACCTACGATGCCACACATATGATTCCCTACTTTGAAAGTGCAGACTTATCCGGCGATTCAAAAGGGTGCTGGAAAAGTGCTTTTATGGTCTCTATTTCTATCGGCAGGAAAAATTTTAGCATTACCAATCCCGCAAGATACATAAAGAGGAGCAGAGACTTGAGTGCAAGAGCAAATAAGAGCGAGGGGTGCGAAAAGAACCTGCTTGCGAAAAGCAGCAAGCCGGCGACGAACACCATCTTCAGAATCCTTCCCCATTCGTACCGGATCGGCATCAGGCGATTGGTAAAGATGAAAGAGAGCGTCGCCATCAAGGAATAAGCGCTTGTCGAAGCGATCGCGGAACCCATTCCACCCAACCGGGGAACGAGATAATAATTAAGCAATACACTGACGACGAGAGGGGGGATGGTCACCGGGAGAATCGAGAGGGTCTTTTTGGTCAGTGAAAGAATAATCCCAAAGACAAAGAAACATCCGTAAAAGAGGAAACTGCATGACAACAGGAAGACCACCGAGCCGGCGCCGGCATATTTATCCGTCGCGAGGACGCGAAGGATCTCCGGGGTGAAGAGTGTTATGCCGAGCACGAGGAGTATTCCAACGAAAAGATAATAGGTTAAGATCCGGGCATTCGTGTACGCGACGTTATGGTCTTCGGCCCGTGAAAGAGCGAACTGTGGCCACGCCATCTGAAATGCGGTCACCGCAAACAAAACGATCGATGCAAGCCGGCTCCCGAGGGAGTAGAGTCCGAGTTCATTCAATGTTGAAAGACGAAGAAGGAAGAAACGATCGCTCGAGCTTAACAGCCAAATGCTCACGCTTCCGACGATCAACGGAGCGCTGAATACCAGCATCTCTTTTGAAATCGCCGCCGATGCCGAAAAGCGAAACTCATTACGCGCAAAGATGAATCCGATGAGAAGAGAAAGGCAGTAAGCAATGAGTTGGGAAAGCATTAACCCGTATACTCCATCTCCCTGTATCAGGAAGTAGACGCTCAATCCATACATCGAGACAAATCGGATAAAGGTGAGAATCGAATAGCGGCCAGGCTGGCGCTTCGTTTGGAAAAGAGCTAACTGAACAGTGTTGATTGTCGACGCAACTACGAGAAACATTGTTACGTGCAGCGTGTTGATGTGGTCGGCCCCCTTGAAGAGGAGATCGTTCAAAGAAGATGAAAATGCCAGTCCGAGAAGTGCCAGGAACTGCCCGGCAGCGAGTGCGAGGAAGAGAGACGAAGAGACGACGAGCTTGCGGTGCGTTTGATCTTTTGAGTCATAATAAAACCGTATCATCGCCGTGTCCATCCCGAGGGTACCGATGGTGTTCAGGAGAAAAAAGAGGACATTGAAAGTTTCAAAGAGTCCGTACTGTTCGGGCTGGAGGTATCGGGTAAACACCGGGAGGAGGAAAAAACCGATAAACTTGCTCGCAATAGTGCCGAGGCCATAGACGAATGAAGCGGAAACGAGAGATTTGACGGCTTTCAACATACTAAGTCTACGGGCCTGCGGATGAAATGAGACGGTTCACCGGCGAAATTCTGAGTACGGTGCAGTGCAACGGGTTGCATGTCACAAGGACATCCAGAGAAATTGTATCTTGTCAGACTTCCGATCGACAATGATTGAGCCAAGCTATGCGCGGCTGAACCCTACCCGGGATCCTCTACCAAGTAAATTTGTTTTTGTAGTGCTCGACGATGAGCGGCAGTTCCTCGTCAAAATTCTTGGCATTCTTCCAGCCGAGTTTTCTCAGGGCCGAATCGTCTAACGAATAACGAATATCTTCACCCACTCTGACGTAATTGAACTGGGCATGATCTTCGAGGCGAACCGGCTTTCCAAAATAACAACGCAAAATCTTTGTTATGACTTCTCTGTTCGATGATTCGTTGTTCCCGGAGATGTTGTAGATCTTGTTCCGTTCGCCCTTTTCGACTACGTGAAGTACGGCATTCACCATATCATCAACATGGAGCCAATTCCTGATATATGATCCGTCTCCGTGCATCGGAATCTTCTTCCCGAGTGAGAGGTACTTGACCGCTTTCGGGATCAATTTTTCAGGATACTGGCCGATCCCATAGTTATTTGTTGCTCTGACGATGTTGAATGGGACTTCGTATGACCGATGCCATCCAAGAATGAGCATGTCGCCGGCGGCCTTGCTTGCGGAATAGGGATTGCTCGGTTTCAACGGGTCCGTTTCGGCGTGCCTTCCGGCTTCCAGATCCCCGTAGACTTCATCGGTGCTGATCTGGAAGAATACCGGCATTTCATAATTTCGCTTTGCGCGCACCAGCTCGAGCAGGTTCTGGACTCCGAGGATATTCGAGTGAAGAAACCTGGTGCTGTCGATGAGGCTGTTGTCGACGTGGGTTTCGGCGGCGAAGTTAAAAACGTAGTCAACTTCGTACAAATGGTCAAGTTCAGCGATGTCAGCCTCAAGGAATCTGAAGGAATTATAATGGGAAAACTCCTCAAGGTACTCCGGCCGGGCGGCATAGGTCTTCTTGTCGATGGCCCACACCTGCCAGCCTTTCTTCAGGCATGTCCTTGTGAAATGCGATCCCATGAATCCGAGACAACCGGTTATGCATACGACGATCAAGATGGTACTCCTTTCAAGTTGGTGTCGCTGTACGGGGCGATCCCCAAAAAGCACTGATTTACGAAACGATCTTCGGTTCCGGGCAAGGGAGTATATAGGAACCTTTGAACCCAACTTTCTTGCACCGTTCGACGATCTCCTGCTGAAAATTCCACGCGAGGAGGAGCAAATGATC
>CAYYHS010000011.1:0-17678 GCA_964471785.1 uncultured Chitinophagaceae bacterium | reverse complement strand
CTCTTCACGGCCGGCCTTCTCGTAGGCCTGACGGAGGAGGTCTTTCGCAAATGCCTGGGGGGTCTGTGCCGCCCATAAAACAGAACGGTCTAGCGTCCGTTCGAATTGCCCCTCCCGATTTCCAATTTTCACCGTGTCTTTCACACGCACCGCAACAACTGCCGCCGAGTGCGTTCTCGCTTTCTCGATCGAAGCAAGAATAACCTTTTGGTGAATGAACGGCCGTACTGCGTCGTGAACAAGCACGATATCGGCTTCCGCACCGACATGGGCGAGTGCATTGCTTACAGAGTCCTGTCTGCGCCTCCCTCCATCGACAATACGCGAAACCTTTGAGAGATGGTATTCGTTGACGAGCAATTCCATCTGTTCCCGTCCCGAAGGCTGGATAGCGATCAGAATCTCATCGACGGCGGCGCACATCTGGAAGCGTTCCAGCGTGTGAATGATGATCGGCTTGCCGTGGAGTGATAGAAATTGCTTGCTCACAGCCCCCCCCATTCGTTCGCCAGCCCCCGCAGCCGGAATGATTACGCTCGTAAACATCGCACGTTAATTCTTAGTGGCTGGAATGACTGATTTGCCAAAATATTCTATGACAAAATTGAATCTTGGGAATATTTTTGGAAGACGCATAATGCTGAAGACCATCACTCCGATTGCCATTCTATCCACCCACGACGAGAGAGGCCATCCGAAATGAATCGTGAACTTCCTGTCCGGCAGCTCGTAGTTCAACGCGTACAGAATTTCAACCATTCCATCGTACAGCGTCTGCCCGTGGTTCGCGAATCGGAAATGGTTCGGCGCGAGCTTCTCGGGGATCCCTTGCCGGGGTGAATAGAGGCTGACGTAGACTGACGTCGACGACTTGTCTTCGACGCTCGTCTCTTGCGGCCGCCTGAAATAGATATGGACATTCTCGGCATCGCTCTCGGCGATGGAAAAAATCATGTTCATCGGAACATCGGTCTGCATGATCTGCTTGATCTCCGGCGCCCTCTTCTTCGCCACTCTCAGGCCAATGAAAAGGAAAACAACGGTAACCGTTCCCCATGTCAGCGTGCCATACGGCTTTTCATACGCAAGATAAAGGAAACAGCTCAACAGCACGATGAACAGAAAGAATGTTCCCACGCGCGAAGTATTGTAACCGCGAACGGCCTTTGTCCCTTGAAAATATCTGTAGATTAACAGACTCCCCATGTTGATCGTGAAACTGGCAAGAAGCCCGACGGCATACATTTCTGCAAGCGTTTTCTGGCTCCCGCTCGTAATGAAGACGATGAACGAGAAGAAAAGGGCGCTCATGAGATGGATCCGGTAGAGGGATTGGCGCTTGTTCGTCTTGATGATCCATGCGAATCCGTACCGATGCGCAACGCGCTCCATTAATTCGCTCGATGCGACGTACGCCGTATTGACGGCCATCATCAAGAGGATGCTCGCCAGGATGCCAACGATGTAGCCGAACGGAATCCCCCCAACCATTTTTGCAAACTGAGTGATGAGGTCGGTTTCATGGGCCGAGACGTCGATATTCGAAGAGAGAACAATCATCGAGAGGAGCGGCGTAAAGATTCCGATTGTCAGGCCAAGAAAGATGTACGCCTTCCGGATGTCGTGCCACGACTTCACCAGTCCGGCCGTCTGGACAACGGATTCGATCCCCGAATAGGCAAGGATACAGCTCGAGATGCTCACGATGATGATAAAGTATGTGTCGAACCAGCTCCCTTCGTCGAAACGCTGCGCGGCGCTGGCGAAGGTGTGTCCTATCCGATGGATGCTGTGCGCATCGGTCTGAAGGACGCCGGCCGAGAGGAGGTTAATAAGGACAAGGGCCGCAATAACGAAGATGCCAAAAGTAAATTTCGCGTTTTCTTTGATCCCGATGATGTTCAGGCCTGCGACAAACCAGATGAGTCCCAATTCGAGCGCGAACTTGCCGGTCGCGGAGACCGGAAAAAAAGCCATGCCGTTTTCAATCGCGCTGACGGTCGAGAGGCTTGCCGTAAGGACATAGTCGACAAGGATGGAAGCCACAGCGATGAACGAGACGGTCGGCCCAAGGACAAGGTACGAGAAGGAATAAACGCCGCCACCGCGGATTCCATGCAGTTCCAGGATTTCTGCGATCTCCACCATCCGCGTCGATAAAATCCGCATCAGGATGGATGTTACCGCAAGGTAGACGATGGCGTGATAGGCGATAACGCGAAAGGCCTCGCTCGGCGCGTAGAAAATCGACGTGAGCTCGTCCATCAAAGTGATGATGGCGATGGAAAGCCACGTCAACCACCATCGCCCGTTCGAAAAATACGCGAGGAGGTTTTTCCTGGTAAGAAGATAGGCGAACCCGGCGACCAGGGCGACGTTGACAACGGCAGAAATAAGGAAACGTTCGGTGAACATGCGACGCCGGCCCGAAAGTTGTTTAGAGTATCAACATGGCATCGCCGTAGCTGTAAAATCGATACCCTTTTTTGATGGCCATTTTATACGCCCGCATGACGAAATCATGATCTGCAAACGCAGAGGTCAGCATGAGTAGCGTCGATTCCGGCATGTGGAAGTTCGTAATGAGCTTGTCCGCGATCTTGAAATCGTACGGCGGGAAAATGAACTTATCGGTCCAACCCCTGCTCGCCTTCAGGTGGCCGTCCGTCGTCACGCTCGACTCAAGCGCGCGGCAGGTGCTCGTCCCGCAGACAAAGACGTTTCCGCGATTGTCAATCACTCGGTTCACGGCGTTTGCGGTCACATCGTTGACCTCGAAATATTCCGAATCCATTTTGTGTTTCGTTAGATCTTCAACCTCTACCGTGCGGAATGTGCCGAGCCCGATATGGAGCAAGACCGAGACAATCTTAACGCCTCGCCGCTCCAGTTTCTTCAACAGGGGCTTTGTGAAATGAAGGCCCGCAGTCGGTGCGGCAACGGCTCCGATAGTTTTTGCGTAGACCGTCTGGTATGCGTCCTTGTCTTTCTCTGTCGGCTCACGCTTGATATAATACGGAAGTGGTGTTTTACCGATTTTCTCAATCAGCTTGAAAAAATCACCCGCGAAGTTAAACCGCACGGTGCGGCCGCGCGACGTGGTGTTATCGATCACCTCGCACGAAAGGTTGCCGTTGTCGAAATAGATTTTGTTCCCGATCCGAACTTTCCGGGCTGGGTCGACGATAACATCCCAGATGTTGTCCTCGGCGTTCAACTGCCGGAGGAGAAAGACTTCGATTTTTGCGTTTGTTTTTTCTTTCCGGCCATAGAGACGGGCCTGAAACACCTTCGTCTCGTTCACCACGAGGCAATCGCCCTTCTTGAAGTAGTCGGCGATATCGCGGAAATGCTCCTCTCCGATGGTCTCGTCGGTCCGGTTCAGCACCATAAGCTTAGCGCGATCCCGCGGGGAGACCGGATGCTTGGCTATCAGATTCCGCGGCAACGGATATTTAAAGTCCGAGAGTTTCATCGCTGTGTTGTTTCTTTCTGGGGAAACAATCCCTTTAGTGGAACATGCGCTCTTACGGGAGCGAGTGGATTAGGATTCAGTCAACAATCAACAATGAACAGTAATCAGAAAGAAGGTGAACGAAACGTTTCACTTCTTCCCTCTCCTGACTACTGTCCATTGGTTGCTCTTCGCTGATAATTGTTAATTGTTCATTGTTGATTGTATTCTGTTACTTTTTCTTCGCTTTCGCACGCGGTGCATCTTTCAACGCTGCGCGGGCTGCTGCGAGCCGGGCAATCGGAACCCGGAACGGAGAACAGGATACGTAGTTCTGGTTGATCTCGTGGCAGAACTCGACGCTTGACGGTTCGCCGCCGTGTTCGCCGCAGATGCCAACCTTGAGATCGGAACGAACGGATCGCCCTTTTTCGATCGCGATCTTCATCAACGCTCCGACGCCGCCCCGGTCCAGAACCTCGAACGGATCCTTTGCGTAGATCTCTTTTTCGACGTACGGGATGAGGAACGTTGCCGCATCGTCTCGGCTGACACCGAGCGTCGTTTGGGTCAGGTCGTTAGTTCCGAAGCTGAAGAACTCGGCCACGGTAGCAATTTCATCTGCCGTGATCGCGCCGCGGGGAATCTCAATCATCGTTCCGACGAGATACTTGAACTTAACGCCCTTCTCCTTCATGACGGCTGCGGCAACTTGCCGCACAATTTTTTCCTGGTTCTCAAGTTCCTTGACGTTGCCGACGAGCGGAATCATGACCTCGGGTTCGACTTTGATTCCCTTCGCCTGAATGTTTGCCGCCGCTTCAAAAATTGCGCGCGACTGCATCTCGGTGATCTCAGGGAAGATGATTCCCAGACGGCATCCTCTGAATCCGAGCATCGGGTTGAACTCATGGAGACTCTCAACGCGGCGGTGTACCTTTTCGTACGAAATGCCGATCTCTGCCGCCAACTCGCGTTGCGCAGCTTCCTCGTGGGGAACGAATTCATGAAGCGGCGGGTCGATCGTCCGTATCGTTACCGGTCGGCCGTTCATCGCTTCAAAGATTCCTTCAAAGTCCGTCCGTTGCAGTGGAAGCAGCTTCGCAAGGGCAGCTTTACGGTCTTCGACTGTGTCTGCGAGAATCATCTCTCTCATTGGACCGATCTTACCTTCTCCGAAGAACATATGCTCCGTCCTGCACAATCCGATTCCCTCCGCTCCGAAGGCGATCGCATTGAGTGCCTGATCCGGCTGGTCGGCATTCGTCCGGATTTTCAGCCTGCGGTATTTGTCAGCCCAAGCCATGATCTTCGCATACTGCTGGTACACCGGCGCTTCTTTTGGAGCAAGCGTCTTGTCGACGAGAACCTGGAGAACTTCCGAAGGTTTGGTGGGAACTTTACCTTCGATGACTTCTCCTGTCGTTCCGTCGAGCGAGATCCAGTCGCCTTCCTTGATCACTTTCCCCTTCACCTTCATCGTGTGGGTCGAGTAATCGATGTCGAGCGCCGAACATCCGGCGACGCAGACTTTTCCCATTTGACGCGCAACGAGAGCCGCGTGCGATGTCATACCTCCGCGAGCGGTCAATATTCCTTCCGCAGCATCCATCCCTTTAATATCTTCGGGAGATGTTTCGATACGGGTGAGAATGACCAGTTCACCTTTCTTCTTCCACGCTTCGGCATCAGGCGCGTTGAAGACCACGCGTCCCGTAGCAGCGCCTGGACCGGCATTTAAGCCTTTCGCGAGAAGCCTGCCACCCTTCACGGCGCTTTCTTTTTCTTTCAAATCAAAAACAGGCCGCAACAGTTGATTAAGCTGATCGGGCTCGATCCTCTTCAGCGCGTCCTTGTCCGTAATCAGCTTTTCTTCCACCATGTCGACGGCAATTTTGATTGCCGCAAAAGCGGTCCGTTTTCCAACGCGGCACTGGAGCATAAAGAGCTTGCCTTGCTGGATTGTAAATTCGATGTCGTTCATGTCGCGGTAGTGCCGTTCAAGCGTCTTCCGGATTTTATCGAGCTCCTTGTAGATTTTTGGATTGTCCTTCGCCAGCTGCGATATGGGAAGGGGCGTGCGAGTGCCGGCGACGACGTCTTCGCCCTGGGCGTTCATGAGATACTCTCCATAGAACACGTTCTCGCCCGTTGCGGCATCGCGCGTGAATGCAACTCCGGTCCCGGAATCGTCGCCCATGTTTCCGAACACCATCGACTGCACGTTCACCGCTGTTCCCCACGATTCGGGGATGTCGTACATTTTGCGGTAGGCAATTGCCCGATCGTTATTCCACGAGCCAAAGACCGCGCCGATAGCACCCCACAACTGCTGCATCGGTTCCTGCGGGAAGTCGTTCCCCGTTTTCTCTTTGATCGCCGTCTTAAAAAGCGTGACGAGTTCCTTTAAGTCGTCGGCAGTCAACTCTGTATCGAGGTGAACTCCCTTCGCCTTCTTCTTCTCCTCGATGATCGCCTCAAACGGGTCGATCTCATCTTTATGCACCGGTTTCAATCCCAGGACGACGTCGCCATACATCTGCACAAATCGGCGGTAAGAATCGTACACAAAGCGGGGGTTGTTTGTTTTCTTCACAAGACCTTCTGCAACCCGGTCATTCAATCCCAAGTTGAGAATCGTGTCCATCATGCCCGGCATCGAAGCGCGTGCTCCGGAGCGGACCGAGACAAGCAGCGGGTTCTTCAAGTCGCCAATTTTCGCGCCCATAGCTTTTTCCACCTTCGCGATCTGTTTCTTCACGTCGGACTGGAGCGACTTGGGATACGAATGCTTGTTGGCATAATAGTAGGTGCACACTTCTGTAGAAATGGTGAACCCTGCCGGCACGGGCAGACCGATATTTGTCATCTCGGCGAGGTTTGCACCCTTGCCACCGAGGAGGTTTTTCATTTCAGATTTGCCTTCGGCTTTTCCGTTGCCGAAGTAGTAAACATATTTAGGCATCGTTGTAATTTTTCCTTTTAATAGATTATTATGAGTAATAGTTCTTGCTTTGGTGTTGATGATTAAGTAATTGTTGTTTTTGATTCCCGTGTTTTCGTGTCTCCTCCAAAAAAGTTCTCGCAACGCCTTCAGCCAACGGATTTGTCGAATCTTTCATTCGCTCCGGGTGCCACTGCACCAGTAATAGAAATGACCTTCCTTTTTTCTCAGCCTGTTCAAGCGCCTCCACAACGCCGTCTTCCGACTTTGCACTCGCCGCAAGGCCCCGTCCCAGCCGATCGATGCCCTGGTGGTGCGTTGAATTGACACTGCCGCGGGCCCGTCCTGCTATCACACCAAGCATCGACGCCTGTTCAATCGAAATATCATGCCGATGATCTCTTCCTGCTGTCCCGGCATGAGGCCGGAATCCTTTCAGCACTAAATCCGGATGAAGCGACCCGCCAAGGAACACATTAACTGTCTGCAAGCCACGGCAAATTCCAAGTATCGGTATCGATCTGCTCATCGCCTTCTCCACCGCGGCGAACTCAATTTCGTCCCGCCGTTCATTGATCTCCCTGAATCTGATGCCGTCATCGGGCACACCATAGTGCCGTGGGTGGATGTCGCCGCCGCCGGTCAAAAGCAGTCCGTCACATGTTTCAACCTCGCTAGGCTGCCCCTCTTTGCGCGTCAATTCAACAAAATGAATCATTGGATTGAAACGAAGAAGCCAACCCTCGTATCGCTCAACGGCAGATACCTCCGCCAAATCTCCGGTAATAGCAAGCCTCATCCTTAATTCTTCTTCGCCATAACCGAGGCGATTAGTTTGTTCCACTCATCCTTCTCGTGAATCTCTGCTTCGACTTCGATATAGAAAAATGGGAACTTTTCAAAGAAGTCCGACCGGGGAATGCGCACAAAATCTTTCTCCGTCGAAACGATAAATTCCGCCTTCCATTTTTCCTGCTCAGCAACGATGCGCTCAAGATCGGAGGTCGAGTACCAGTGATGGTCGTTGAATGCGATCATCGAATCCACATGAATTCCGATTTCTTCCAGACTTTGTTTAAAGCTCTCGGGCCGTCCAATTCCACAGAAAGCCACAGCGTGTTTTCCCCGCACACTGTTCAAGTCCACCCTGAACTTCGTCTTTGCCCTCCGGAACGAAGTAACGCGGTACGAACTTGTCATGATTGCAGCGTCTGAACGGGAGCGTATCTGTTCGCCGAGTCGATCGATGTTCTCGCCCGGACGTACCTTTGTAAGGATCACCACGTCTGCCCGTTTCAAAGCGCCCAACGGCTCTCGGCGAAATCCGGCAGGAATCATCATCGTCTGGAATGGAGATTGAGTTGCATCGACGAGAACAATATCCAGGTCGCGGTGCAGGGATCGATGCTGGAATCCATCGTCAAGAACAATCGCATTCGCTTTCAGGCTCTCTATTGCATGGCGGGCACCCCGAACGCGGCGCTCGTCAACAACAACTGCCGTCTTCGGGAGCCTGGCTGCAAGCTGGAACGCCTCATCACCCGATTCGCGTACCGTCGCCTTTAACGACGAACCGTCCGACACTTCTCTTAAGCCCTGCGTCGTCCGGCCGTATCCGCGGCTTACGATTGCTGCACGAATGTTCATTCGCTCGAGTGTGTTCGCGACCAATTCGGCAACGGGGGTTTTTCCCGTCCCTCCAGCCGTAATATTTCCAACGGATATGACCGGTACGCCGACTCTTTCGGTTCGGGACAACTTTAAGTCAAAGAACAGGTTTCGTAGAACAACCACACATTCATACAACCACGCGAACGGCAATAAAGCGGGAACTGGTTTCATGCGGTCCACCGCGTCAAAAAAGAAGAGCCGCTATTCATTAAGCAATTCCTGCTCAGCTTTTGCACAAAGCCCTTCAAGTTGCGACTGGCTTCTTCTCAGAAATTCGGCGAGTGGTGCACCCTGCAAATCCTGTGGGACGACGATCGGGTCGCTATACCAGACGTCGACACTCGAAAATGGGAGCGGAATCTCAAATTCATCCCAGCTGTGCAGTTTTTTCTTGCGGCCAACTGCAATACCAGAAAGAAAAAAAGGCACCTGCGACTGTTGTGCAGCCCGAACGGCACCCATCTTCATCTGATGGCGCGGGCCTGTCGGCCCGTCCGGCGTCACACACAGCGAGTTCCCATTGCTCAACGCTTCTGTCATACGTTGCATCGCCTCTTTTCCGCCTGCATGACTCGAACCGCGGATCAGCGTGTATCCCCAATGTTCAAGCGTCGCAGAGAGAATTTCTCCATCTTCGCTCCGGCTTACCAACGCTGCAACTTTCCTTCCATGTACCGGTCGATGGAGAAACCATCCCACGACCATCGATCCATGCCAGAACGCAACCACATATGGCTTCTCACCTTTCCGGTGTTCTTCAAAGGACTCAGCATTATGTATTCTGAGACGCAGCGATGAGCAAAGCCAAGAAGCTGCAATCCACAAATATTCTTTTCCCAGCCAATTCAGAATTTTTTTCATCATCGTCGACGGCCAACTGTCATCAGGCCGGACTCATTGCAAGAACGGCGTTCGCAACGTTGACGGACGCTCCCTTCGCTCCGAGCAAACCCTTAACAAGAGAAAGATCTTTTCTCATCGCGTCGCGTGCCGCACCATTGGCAAGCAGTTCCTCAGCGGCATGGACAATCTTTTGGACTGTGGCGTTCTGCTGAATCAACTCCGGGACAATTTTCTTTCCCGCGACAATATTGACAAGGCCGATAGTACGGACCCGGACAAGGAGCCGTGCGATAACATAGGTCAACCATGATGTCTTATAGACCACGATCATCGGCGTCTCAAAACACGCCGTCTCCAGCGTCGCCGTCCCCGACGTCACGATCGCAAGGTCCGCATATCTCATCACTTCGTGCGTTGCATTCTCCACATAGTGGAGCGAAACGTTCGGCGGAAGATAGAGATCGAACAGATCCCGGTGAAGATTTGGAGCGACCCCAACCACAATTTCGATGTCTCCGGATTTCAGGAGAACACCTGCAGCCCGAGCCATCACGGAAAAAAGATCTTTGATCTCCTGTCGCCTGCTCCCTGGCAAGAGTGCAAGGATTTTCTTTGAGGGGTCAATGCCGAATCGCTTGCAGAACTGGGGTCGAGAAAATTGGATGTCAAGTTCTTCGAGAAGCGGATGACCGACAAAGCTCACATTAACGCCGGCATTCTGGTAGATCTCCTCTTCGAACGGGAAGACAACAAGCATTTTATCCACGATGCCCGGCATTCTTTTCACCCTTCCACTTTTCCACGCCCATACCTGGGGACTGATATAATACGCAACTTTAATGCCATATTTCTTGGCAATGCGTGCAAATCGAAGGTTAAACCCTGGATAGTCGATCAGAAGCAGTACGTCCGGTTTCTTCAAGACCAAAAGCCGCTCCATCGTTCGCTCTACCGACCTGATGAGGGGAAGATGCCGCAACACTTCCAGGAATCCCATGAACGCCAATTCCCGAACATGATACGTCAACGCCATCCCCTCCTGATTCATTCTATCTCCGCCAATCCCAAAAATCTCGATTGATGGCTGCAACCGTTTCAACTCCCGGACCACACCAGCGCCATGAGCGTCTCCCGAGACTTCGCCTGCAATTATCATGACTCGCTTGACCATGCTCACCCCTGCCGGACAAAATAGAGCCCAACCATCGCAATGGTGAGAATCGAAAAAGCCTGCAGTGTCCGCCGTTCGGACTGTAGACCTCTGGACAAATCCGCGCCACGATGAAACGAATGATCACCCACGTACTGTGTCAGCCGTGGAACAAAGCGCGGCACATTCTGATGATACCGTTCGTATTCATCTCCAAACGTCACCGACAAATATTCTTCTTCCTTTTTCACGATCAACCAGTACTGGAGCAGAAAGAACGCAAACGCAAAGAGCACCAAATAGGGCGCAAGCGCGTTCGCCATAATCCCGACACCCATATACATTGCCATGTTGCCGACGTAGAGTGGATTCCGGACGTACCCAAACGGGCCGTCTACAAACAAATGCGTGCCGCCAACTCCGCCGGTTGTTCTTGTTTCTGTTCCGGCGATAGAGACTCCCCACAGGCGCACTGTCTCGCCGACAAGAGCAAGGGCAAAACCTGTAGCCAAACTAACGCCGGTGGGGTGCGCAAAGGCGAGCATCACCAGGATAAAGGGAATCGGCGTGTAACTCCGCATGTTGAATATTTTCTGTGAGATATCCAACCATTAACCTCTCATAAACATATCTCTGCGGGCAAGTTCCGCGGTGCGGCGTTTGCGCGGTCGACCTTCCACAAGAAGTCCTCTAAATTTTTCGAGCACATCGTCGAAAGTCTCAAAGCGGTGGTACGTTACATTCTCACGCTCGCAGAATTTCAGCAGTGTCTCCTTGGCAAAGACAACGTCCGCGTACCGGGCGGGGCAACAATCCGAGCGCCCGTTGCCGACGTAGACGATCACGTGTTGATCACTTGACCTTGTCAGCAAGTGATTTCGTTTGCAGTTTGCACATAAGGCACATTCCGAGTCCGTGTACGGAAATGCCGGAGTGATTGTGCCATCCGCTCCGATCGAAAGACGGTTCGAGTAGACGGGAAGATGTCCAAGTCCCTCTCGCTGCAAGATATGTTCAATGTAAATGTCAAACCCATCGCTCAGCACATTGACCGGTATTAACCTTTCGCAACAGAATCGTTCAAAACGATGGAACCCTACGTCTATTTCCTGATCGTCGAGGAACGAGTAAAACGTTTCGGGTCTCAAGGAGGAAACAGTCGCACATGAACGGCGCCAGTTCTCCTGCGCTCCGACGGCCTTGGACTCTTCCTCAAGAAGATCGCCAGCGACCTCCATTGGTTCGCCGAATACTTTGAACATTGTATCACCGATGTCATTACGCGTAATCGTCCCGTCAAAATCCGTAAAGACTGTATATGACAAATCCGTCGTCATCAGTTTTGCGCCACCGCATCCTCGTTGAACCGGACGGAGACCAGTTTTGACACTCCCTCTTCTTCCATCGTAACACCGTACATGGCGTTCGCCGCCTCCATCGTCCTCTTGTTGTGTGTGACGACAATGAACTGTGTGTTGTTGCTGAATTTTCTAAGGATACGCGAAAAGCGGTCGATGTTGGAATCGTCCAGCGGAGCGTCGACTTCGTCGAGAATACAGAACGGACTCGGCTTGACCAGGTAGATGGCAAAGAGAAGCGCAATCGCCGTAAGCGTCTTCTCCCCTCCCGACAGCAGGTCTATCGACGTCGGTCGTTTGCCTCGTGGTTTGGCGATAATTTCTATACGGGCCTCGAGCGGATCCACTCCTTCTTCCAGCCTCAGATCGCATTCGTCACCTTCGTCGAACAATCCCTTAAAGGTAGAGATGAAATTGTCCCGGATCTTCGCAAAAGTGTCGCCAAATGTGCGCTGCGCTGTGTCGTTAATTTCCTCGATGGTCGACAGCAATGTTTTTTCTGCCTCGATGAGATCGTTGCGTTGTGTCGTAATGAACTCAAGTCTCTCGCTCTCCCCTTTGAACTCGTCGAAGGCCGCAAAGTTCACCGGACCGAGGGAAGCAATCTTCTCTTTCAACGCCCGCGCTTCCTCCCGCACTTTGTCGATATCGAATTCCTTCGCGTCGGCATACTCCTTCAATTCAAGAAGGAATCCGTATTCTTCCCGCGCCCGTGTCACCAGGTTTTCGGATTTCAGGGTGAGCTCCGACAGCTTGATTTCAAGCTCATGGCTGACACCCATCGAGTCGTCGTGAAGCCTGCGCTCGTCCTTGATTTTCAATTCAATATCATGCATCTGATTGCGTTTCACGTTGAATTCGGCGTCAACACTCTTTCGCTTTTCGACCATCGCTTGAAGCCCTTCGTTCAATTGCTGAAGCTCGGCCTCTGTCTCTTTGAGATCTCCCGCAAGCCTCTCAATCTCAAGCTTCGCCTCCGCAATGTCGCGGTCGCGCTGCGAGAAAGTCGCAGTAATATTGTCGATCGTCTCGCGGGTGTACTCGAGCTCGCGAGCGATGTTCTTCTCCTCGTTTTGAAGATTAAGGAGGGCAACGTGCGCTTTGTTTGTTAGGTCGGAGTATTCACTCCACAACGCCTCCATGGTCTCCATCTCGCTTGTCGCGGCCCCGGACTTCTGTTCACCCGCCGATTTTTCCTTCTCCAGCCGTTCTATCTCCGGCAATAAGACATCCGATTCTTTCTGCAGCTCTTCAGCTTCTGCCGACAGCTTGGCGTTCTCAGATGTATTCCGTTCCATGTTCTCGTTGATGCGCTTCTTCTCGAATTCAATTTGTGCGATGCGCATTTCCACGCCGGTCATCTGTTGCTCGATCCGTTTTGCATTCTGAACGAGGATCTTCACTTCGATCCCGGCAAGGGCGCGTTCTTTCCCCGCGATTTCGCCTCTTAGTTTCGCGAGAGCTTCGTCGAGAACCGCCGTTTCGCTTTCGAGTTCCGTGATCTGACTCTTCTTCCCGATCAATCCTCCGTCATCCGCTCGAGCACTTCCTCCTTTAAGCACGCCCTGCCCGGTGACGATTTCTCCGTCGAGGGTTACGCATTTGAGCATCGATCCGCTTCCGACCTGGCGCGAACCCGTACCGACCTCCTCAACAAGCAGAGTGTTATCAAAAAGGTACTCGGCCAGGTCGTTGAAAATAGGCTCGCATGTCACAACGTCACCCGCCCACCCAATGACTCCTTCCCCAGTCGCAGGATGCCGTTGGCTCTTAATGGACGGAATGCGGTCGAGGCAAATGAACGTTGCCTTCCCCTTTTGATTCTTCTTGAGGACTTCAATGCCGCGATATGCTTCTTCGATATTCTTCACGACGATAAAGCTCGCCACTTCGCCGAGTGCAGCCTCAATCGCAGCACGGTATTTCGCATCCGTAGAAATGGCATCGGCCACAGTTCTCTGGACGTCGGCCTGCCACTCCTCGTTGGTGATAAGGAATTTTGTGCCTTCAGAAAATCCATCGTAGCTTTCCACAAGGCCCTTGAGGAATTCGAGCCTCGCTCTCCGGCGGTCCTGTACGCCGCGGGTTTCGAACTCCTTGTTGCGAAGCGATTCAATCTCTTTTTCGATTGTCGTTTTCGAGGCCTCGCTTTGATGGACGGCAACTTCTGCCTCCGCAAACTGTCTGCGGAGCTCCCGGTCTTCCGCGCTGAGCTGATTAACCAGTTCGGAGTTTGTTTCGACTTCGTTCTTGTAGATCCCGTTCTCTTCGTTCGAGAAGTCGATACGGCCGTGGATGTTTTCAATCCTCGCTTTTGTCCGTTCGTGCTCCTGCCGCTTCAGGGAGATGTTGTTCAAGAGTCCGATGATGAGATCCTGGAGGTGCTTCACTTCCGCTTTCTTCGCATCGAGTTGAACCGTAAATGCGTCGAGCTCTTCCTTCTTCGTCCCATAGTATCGCTCAGCCGTGTCGACCTTCTCATGCGTCTGGTCGATGGAAACCCTCAGCTCTTTGGAGCGTCCCTGAAGTTCTTCTTCCTGCCGGCGCAGCTCAATCTTGTCCTTCTCGTATCGATCAATCGATGATGTCAGCGATTTTTTCCGCTCGTTGGCAGAGATACGGCGCTGCTGAACAATGTTCATCTTCTGCTGCAGCTCGGACAAATCGCTCTGAGCATCGGTAAGCCTGGCCTCTAATTCTGCGAGCTCCGTTCGCAGAACATCAAGGAGGGTTTCCTTGCTCATCAGTTCGGTGTCAATGCGCTCCTTCTCGCTGCGCGCCCGGTCAAGTTCCCTCCGTAACGGCTGCATCAGGCCTATGAGATGCGCGTACTCGCGTTCCAAGAGGGTCACCTCGAGAGATCGGAGTTGCTGCGACGCCTCGTTGTATTTTTCGGCTTTCTGAGCCTGGCGTTCAAGGGAATTGACCGCTTTCTGAACTTCTTTTACGATATCATTGACCCGCACGAGGTCTTGCTGAACCGTATCGAGCCTGCGATACGCTTCCTTCCTGCGGTGTTTGTATTTTGTGACGCCTGCCGCCTCTTCAAACAAGCGGCGTCGTTCATCGGTCCGATCGCTCAGAATCGTCTCAACCATCTTAAGCTCGATAACGGAATATGCATCAGACCCCATTCCGGTATCCATGAAGAGATCTTTAATATCCTTGAGCCGGCAAAGGGTCTTGTTGAGATAATATTCGCTTTCACCGGATCGATAGACGCGGCGGGTAATGGTCACTTCAGAGTATTCGGTGGGAAGAATCCCCTTGGTGTTCTCGATCGTCAGGGAAACGTCCGCCATGCCGATCGGCTTTCGTTTCTTTGTTCCGTTGAAGATAACGTCTTCCATCTTGTCGCTGCGCAGGGTGCTCGGACGCTGTTCCCCAAGCGCCCATCGAATCGCGTCGACAACGTTCGTCTTGCCGCAGCCGTTGGGGCCAACGATCGCAGTGATCCCCGAGTCGAACTTCAGATGGACCTTGTTCGCAAACGACTTAAAACCGACAACTTCTAACTTCGAAAGATACATTATTCCCTTCTGCCGTTCAGTTCGAAGCCGGAATGACGGTGCTGATCATGAATCGGATATACGCAGTCGTTGAGTGAGCGTAATCAAAATATCCGTACAACAGAATTCCCAGTGCGGCAAACGCCACGATCCCGATTGCATAGACCTTCACTGGTGAACTATCGTAAATGATCGAAATCCCTTTCAGCGTTCTAAACAAGATCCATACCATCACGAAAGCGAAGATCGCGAGAACCGGAAGAACGTAGACGTCGCTTTCCATGACACGATAGAGGATCATGCCGATCGGGATGAAGATAACCATCGGGAGTGTTGACCAAACGGCAACTGAGTATGAATGAAACAGGTAAACTTTCGTGCGGACGAAAAATGAAAATGCCTGGACGAGCACCGTCACAATAAACATCCATGCGAAACATACCAATCCGCCGTAGGCAATACACTCAATCGGATGCCAGATCAGTTCGATCAATATGCTCTTAAGAGAGTCAGAGGTGATCCCGAGAGTCAAACAATAGTCCAGCACGGCACTGGTTCGGAAATGGTACAGAATGCTCGAGACGACGATCGCAAACGTGACGGCGACGATCGCCGAGAGGATTGCCGTGTGAAGGTTTGAAAGGATCCTCTGGTCGCGGATGTCGGCAAAAAAATTATACGGGCGTCTCGCGGCACGGAAAACGCTCTCACGAAAACGGCGATCGGAGTTGAGGAGCCAGAAAAAAAGAATAAGCAACACCAAGCCGAGAAGGACGTAGATTACCGGTGACGAAAGTGAATGTGTACCGATAGGAAGCGCGGCAATTTTTTCCCCCAGGAACATGGATCGAACGATGTCATAAGAGATTTTTTTCTCTCGGTTGAACTCAACGATGCCGTTCGTATACAGCCCCGGCGTTTCCGATTGAACCGTCAAAAGCGGACGGTCGCCTCTCCAATCCTGAAAACTCCAAATGAAACTCCCCGCAACATCGGACTCTTTGATGACATCATACCGTTGGAACAAGTAGCGCGCCTGCGCCTCTTGCGACATTGGATCGCTGTAACCGTTCCGGTTGCGGAGCTCGACCGGCTTGCCGTAGCGCCCAACGATAACGGGTTGATCCGCGTGGGTTTGTTTCCACTTAAGGAGCGTCGACTTAAAGCTCTTCAGGTCGTACCCCGATAATCGAAGCCCGGAGATATCGACCAAGGACGAATTCTCTGTGTCGTCGAGCGACATCGAGATATAATACGTCAACCGATTATCTGTGGATTTTGCGAAACTCTGAAGCCGCTCGATAAGGACCTTCGCTCGTGCGTCGGCAGTCTCGAAACCATCTCCGAAGCCCCAGGCGATAAGGGAGGGATGATTCTTATCCCGATGAATCATCTCTCTCGTGTAGTTCTCTACCAGCGTTCGGTAATTTTCAGTGGAAAAAATATCGGCGGGGACTTCATACAGAGGAATCTCTTCCAGCGCGAGGAGGCCATACTGATCACAAAGATCGAGCATAAACGGATGGGGCGGGTGGAACCCAAATCGTATAGCGTTCGCACCGAGGTTCTTTATCAGAACAATATCCTTTTCCATCTGTTCGTACGTCAACGAGCACCCTTGAGCGGGTGAATCTTCAAACCAAACAATTCCGCGCAACGCGAGGGGCACACCATTGAGGACAATATTTCGCTTCTCCTTGCCGATGGTTCGGATGCCGGTCTGTGTCTTGAATTCGTCTAACACCACGGCCGTCTTTGTTTCGCCGGTTGAAATCGTGGCCTTGATCGAATAGAGGTTTGGCTGGTCGGGACTCCACATTTTCGGATTTGGAATCAGGATCGTCGCCCCCACAACAACGTCTCTGTTCGTCTCTGGTGTGAAGGTCACTGCAATGCTTTTCCCCACAAGAAGGCCGCTTGTCATTTCCGAAGCCTCAACCGTAAGGCTCATTGGCGCAACGCCGGGGCGATCTTCAATAGTGAGCCTCGACAAATCCCGGCTGGAGACAACGGCCTTCACCGACAGCTTGACCAACTTTGAGTCCAGATTTTCGGGCTCAACGGTTAAGTCATCGATCCAAACAGGAGGGGTGGCAACCAAAAAAATGTCCCTGAAGATGCCTCCGTAATTCTTCCATCCGCCAATTTGCTGTCGAAGAGGAAGCGTACTCTTGGAATTCAGCGCATTATCGACAACCACACGAATGACATTTTCGCCACCGAGCTGGAGAGTATTTTCCGGGATCAGGAATGAAAAAGACGAATAGCCCCCTTCATGCTTTCCAATGAAGACCTCATTCAGGTAAACTTCGGCCTGATAATTTATCCCGTAGGCTACAAATTTGAGACTGTGGGCCGCTAAAAGGTATGTAGGGAGGTCGAATTTTCTCGTAAATATGATTTTCCCGTCAAAATCGACGGCGGAAGGTACGAGAATTTCGCTCCACGTTGCTCCTTCGTCGGTAGAAAAATTCCACTTTCCCGATAAATCGATTATAGATCGCGTCGAGGAGGATAAATCAAGAACCTCGGGGCGCGATTTTTGTCCATTTTCGTAAAACTGGGTCTTTGAGAACGAGACAGCGGAAAAGACAAGAAGACAGCTAGCAGCGAAGAAGAAGCGATATATTGGGGTTTGCAATAATGGACTCAAAATTATGGAAGAATAAAGCAATTTCCTAATATCTGGCGCTGAACAAGTCCTTTATTCCATCAAATATAATACACAAGAGCCCGAAAAGCAATGAAA
>CAYYHS010000010.1:9936-17722 GCA_964471785.1 uncultured Chitinophagaceae bacterium | reverse complement strand
TCAAGAGTGTAGCCAACGCTCATGTTGAAAACAAAACCCCGGTCGGGAGCTTCTGATAGTCCAAGGGCATTTCTGAGCAACTCGAGTGCGAACCAGGACTTAAGATATTCGTCGAAGGATTGACTCAGCGACAATTCTTGGGACCATTCGACGTTGTAGCCTTCATCCTGTGCATCGATGCACGGCTTGTCCACCTCGAGATCGTCCAGCTGTTGGACGGTTTTCAACTCGAAAAACCTTCCTCCGCTCAGATACGCAGCGATAATATTTTGAGCTAGTTGTGTGTGTGGTCCTGCGGCGGGCCCGAGTGGAGTCTCGATGGTCTCATTGAAAATGCGGTAGCGTTCGGGGGAATGCTTGGAGAAGAATTTGGCTGAGGGGATGCCAAAGATGGCGCGCGATTGCTTATACTCGGCCGACATCCAGCCAAGCAGGTGGCCAAACGGAATCGGCGTCATGCGGTCAGACACAGAAACCTCGTCTTTTCATCGTTGCCTCCCCTCACGTGAGAAACTTGTGTGTTTTTCGGCGAAAGTTTTGTACTTTCTATCCCACGGCTGACGTGGGACAAAACACAGCACTCTTGAGGATATGAAAATGGAACTCGCGAAATCAATTCTTGAACGCTCAGAAAAATATACAAATTATACAGCAAACAATCTCTCGAAATTAGTGAGGAACCAGTCCTTGAGCACGAAGGAAAAAGCCGTCGCTCTTGAACTGAAGCGCTTAATGGAGGAAGCAAATTTTGACGAAGTGAAGATCGATGGCCTCGGCAATGTGATTGGAAGAATCGGCCGCGGGAAGAAGGTGCTTGCCCTCGATGGCCATATCGATACTGTTGACCTTGGCAATCGTGCAAACTGGAATTTTGACCCTCTTGCAGGGGAAGTGAAAGACGGTTATGTCCATGGGAGAGGGAGTGTAGATCAAAAAGGAGGGCCGGCCGCGTTCGTAACCGCCGGGAGAATTCTGAAGGAACTTGGAGTGACGAACGACGTCACCATTTATTTCGTCGGTTCTGTGATGGAAGAAGATTGTGACGGCTTGTGCTGGAAGTACATCGTGGAAGAAGATAAAATAAAGCCCGACTGTGTCGTTGTCACAGAACCGACTAACCTGAACATTTACCGGGGGCATCGTGGACGAATGGAGATTGAGGTTTCTTTCTTTGGAGTTTCCGCGCACGGTTCGGCCCCCGAGAGGGGGAAAAACGCCATATACATGGCGTCGAAGGCGGCCCTTGACATCGAGCAACTGAACACCAAACTGGATAGCGACCCTTTTCTCGGTAAGGGATCCGTCACGATTTCGGAATTTGTTTCGGCCAGTCCATCGTTGTGCGCCGTTGCAGACTTCGCAAAAATCCATCTTGACCGAAGGCTCACATGGGGTGAAGATAAAGATCTCGCCGTTCGCCAGATCGAAGAGGTCGTGAAGGGGATGAATGCCAAGGTTGAAATCCTTAACTATAAAGAAAAAGGCTATACCGGTCTTGAATACGGCATGGAGAAATATTATCCAACATGGAAACTCGAGGAAAAACATCCCGTGATCCAGACCGGCATTGATTCCTACAAGGCCTTGTTTAACCAAGCTCCGGTAGTCGACAAGTGGACCTTCTCGACCAACGGTGTGATGATTAACGGACGCTACAAAATTCCGGTGATTGGATTCGGCCCAGGGAACGAAGTGCTCGCCCATGCACCGAACGAAAGAGTACCCATAGATCACCTCGTGAAAGCGGCGGCATTCTACGCCCACTTCTGCGCCACCTACTAATCCTCAGACCCGTAGGTAAATCGTCTTATCGATTGACCTTGAATTCTATCCAAAGAAGAGGCACCAATGGTATCAGATCTCTTTAAGAAACATTTCTTGTCCGACGATGATTGGACGAAACAGGAGCTCGACACTGTCTTCGAAGCTGCGTTTGACCTCAAAAGAAAATTCGCAATGGGTGAGCCCCATCGCCTGTTACCCGACAAAACGCTCTTTGCTATCTTCTTTGAACAGTCGACCCGGACCCGCAATTCTATGGAGGCCGGAATGACCCAGCTCGGCGGACACGCGCATGACCTTACCGCCGACAAGATGCAGATCTCTCACGGCGAGGCGCCGAAAGACACCGCCATCATCCTTTCGCGGATGGGGCACGGCATCGCTTGCAGGAATTGTTTTTACGGAGAGGGCAAGAAATATCTCGATGAGATGGCCCGCTATGCAACCGTGCCCGTGATGTCGCTGCAGGACGATGTCTACCATCCGTTTCAGGGACTGGCCGACTTGATGACAATCTTCGAACACTTCGACAAGAATCCGAAGGGGTTAAAAGTGACTGTGTCGTGGGCCTATGCGACGACCCATGCAAAGCCCCTCTCGGTTCCGCAGACGCAGATTCTTCTCTTCCCTCGATACGGAATCGATGTGACGGTAGCTAACCCCAAGGAATTTCCGTTGAGCAAAGATATTATTGAGAAGGCGTACAAGAATGCGGAGGCATGCGGCGGCAGTTTGAAGTTTACGAACAACATGGATGAAGCATTCGAAGGGGCTCAGGTTGTGATCCCGAAAAATTGGGGAGGCTTCGGACATTACTCGGTGGATCATTATCTCCAGAATGCGGAGGCATGCAAAAAAGAGATGAAAGCAAACCTCGAAATGCATAAGGACTGGATTTGTGATGACCGCCGGATAAAGATGGCGGCCAAGAACGTCAAGTTAATGCACGCTCTGCCCGCAGACCGGGGCAATGAGGTAACCGACAATATCCTCGACAACCCGGATATTTCTATCGTGTTCGACGAGGCCGAGAATAGACTCCACACGGCGAAAGCCATCATGGCGTTGACGATGTGACCGGCGATGAAGGAAGCATTCAAATACTATTGCGAGACCTGCGGCAGCGAGTACGATATCGAAAGGGAATTCATGCTCTGCCCGAAATGCCGGGATGAATCGCTGGAGGGGAAGCCGCTTCGGGGGATTCTGAAAGTGAAGCTTCCCGCCGGGCTCAGAAATTCAAAACGCCTTTCCGACGCGTTCGATATCTACGATTACTTGCCCGTCGAGCGAGAATTTTTCCCACCCCTGCCAGTGGGCGATACGCCGTTGATCAGAGCGGTGAAGATTCAGCGGGATTTTGGGTTCGCCAACCTCCTGATGAAATTTGATGGAACTAATCCAACGGGGTCGTTCAAAGATCGGGCATCGTTTCTGGTCTCGGCATTCGCCAAGAAGAAAGGGATTCAACGGATCGCAGTTGCGTCTACGGGGAATGCTGCCTCTTCGATGGCAGGAATAGCGGCTTCGGCTGAACAGGACACAGTTATTTTCATGCCGGCTGCTGCGCCCAGAGCGAAGCTTGTTCAATGCCTGCAATACGGCGCCACCGTACTACCTATTCGCGGAAATTACGATGCGGCCTTCGATCTGTCGCTGAAGTTCACTGAGCGAACAGGCTGCCTTAGCCGCAATACTGCCTACAATCCACTTACGATCGAAGGGAAGAAGACGGTCTCATTTGAAATGATTGCGCAAGCCCCCGACCGGCACATTGATTATGTCCTCCTCCCCGTTGGTGATGGAGTTATTTTGAGCGGGGTCATTAAAGGGTTTGAAGATTTGCTGCAGGTTGGCTTGCTCAAGTCCATTCCGAAGATCATCGGTGTCCAGGCCGAAGGGAGTTCGTTCATTTACACTGCTTATTATCACGGCAACTACGACTTCAACTATAAAGCAAGCACAGTGGCCGACTCAATTTCGGTTAATGTGGCGCGAAACGGTTATACGGCGGTGGATGATTTACGGAGAGTTCGCGGCGATGTGGTTCTCGTCTCCGATAATGATATTCTTGAGGCACAGCATTACATTTCGCGGACGTCTGGCATCTTTTGTGAACCCTCTTCAGCCGCGTCATTCGCCGGCTTTGCTAAAATCAAAGATACACTTCCGCGTAATGCAACGATTGTTCTTCTTCTTACAGGACACGGACTGAAGGATATCGATTCGGCGATGAAAAGCGTAACGTTCCCTCAATCATTCGAGCCGGATATCGACAAGATCCTCGCTTCGATGGGTTATCCTGATTGAAGTCCGCATCGGAACAGCCGCAGCTTGCGGCAGTGATCCTGGCGGCAGGCTTTTCCTCCCGGATGAAGCAGTGGAAACCGGGGCTCCTGCTGCAGGGGGTTCCGTTGATCGTTCGGGCTCTTCTCCCGGCGCTCGATGCTGTCAGTCAGCTGATACTGGTCGGTGGGTATCAATTCGAAGAGCTGAAGAGACTGGTGATGGGATCGGACAGGATCTCAGTAGTGCAAAAAAGTAAGATCACGTGCGTCGAAAACAAAGAGTATTCCACGGGAATGTTTTCTTCGGTCCAGCTCGGAGTCTCCCAAGTTCAATCTTCTCTAAATGGGACTTACATCGTTCCCGGAGACATGCCGCGTATAGATATCGAGACATACAGTATCTTGGCGAGTGCACTTGCGGCGGAACGCGGGGCCGACATCTATATTCCGGCGATCCAGACCGAAGCAGATGAGAAGAGCGGAGAGAAGCGCTTGAAGAAAGGGCATCCTATTCTTGTCCGGCAGCGAGTCTTCTCAAGGATACACGGCGAGAACCGGACGGCGATTCTCAGGGATGTGTTGAAGCAATTTCAATCGCAAACCCTCGTTGTTTCTGATACCGGGATTTGCATAGACATTGATGAAGAAGGAGATGTGGCAAAAATCGATTTGAATACTCCCACCATACGATATCAAAAGAACGGGTCGACATTATGATTAACCTGAATATCAATGAGAAGGCAAGAAAGAATAACATCAGACGGTGCAAAGAGAAAAAGATCGTTATCCCGACTTTTTCTCAGATGAAGGACCCCGAGAGTATACCGCTCGAGACCAAAAACCGTCTTCAGACGGTGGGATTGTGGGATGTCAACCCGCTTAATCTCTTTCGAATTACGTGGAAGAACGAGCCGAAGGAAATGGGGGGAGGATTCGACGAGGTAAATTATTTTGAGCTGCCTCCTTCGTTGACCGGAGTCCGTGCCAGGATTTTTGCTCTCGTCGGAAAGTGGTTCCCGACCGGAGCGCACAAAGTGGGGGCAACTTTTGGATGCCTTGCACCAGCCATCGTCTCCGGAAATTTCGATTCGACGCAGCAGAAGGCGGTGTGGCCATCGACGGGAAATTTTTGCCGCGGAGGGGCCTTCAACTCGGCATTGTTTGGATGCGAATCGGTCGCAATCCTTCCGGAAGGGATGAGCAAGGAGAGGTTCGATTGGCTCAAGCGTCTTGCGGGTGAAGTGATAGCGACAGCAGGATCTGAAAGCAACGTGAAAGAAATTTTCGACAAGTGCTGGGAGCTAAAGGCACACCGCAAGGATGTTATGATCTTCAATCAATTTGAAGAAATGGGAAATTACCTGTGGCACTATGAAGTGACCTCGAACGCTATCGCCGAAGTGTTCGAAGAACTCCAGGACCTGAACAACAGCCTTAACTTTGTTGGATTTGTTTCGTGTACCGGCTCCGCGGGTACTATTGCGGCCGGAGATTTCTTGAAACAAAAGTACCATTCAGTTAAGATCGCCGCTGCTGAGGCGCTTCAGTGTCCAACCCTTCTCCAGAACGGATTCGGAAGCCATCGGATTGAAGGTATTGGTGACAAACATGTGCCATGGATCCACAATGTCAGGAACACAGACTTTGTGATCGACATAGATGACAACGACTGTCTGGAGTTGATCCGGCTCTTCAACGAGGAGCAAGGAAAGGACTATTTAAGTAAAAAGGGCGTTGATGATCAAATCGTTTCTAAACTGAACCTGCTCGGAATTTCGGGCGTTGCCAATGTTCTCGGCGCCATTAAGTTGGCGAAATATCTGGATTTAACTGAGAATGACGTGGTTGCCACGATATTGACCGATTCCATGCAGCTCTACGGGTCACGGGTTGAAGAAATGAGAGCGGCCCAGGGAAAATATACCGAAGCCGATGCCGTACGTGCGTTCTACACGTCGTGCCTCGGCGCAGATACTTCCAACATGTTGGAACTCGATAACAACGAACGGAAGCGGATTCACAATCTGAAGTATTTTACCTGGATTGAACAGCAGAAAAAAGATCTCCGCGAACTCAATGCACAATGGACCGATCCTGATTATTGGAGCGCGGTTCAGCAACTGACGCCGCGCGTCGATACCATGATCAAGGAATTTAACGCTGAAGTAGCTTCAGCGTAACCGTATCCGCAGCCGTAAGGCAAAACAGGATGGACGCGCCTCAGAAAATGAAGATAGAGGTTGCAAGCACCGGCTTGCTTCATATCGAGGGATTGGAGAAAGAGGGATTTGTTGAACTTGCAGCCGGGGCGACTGTGACAGACCTTCTCAACATCATAAAAATCCAACAAGATCACCAGAGATTCGTCACTGCATTTGTCAACGGGGAAGAGAAGAATCGCTCTGCGGTTCTTCGAAACGGCGACAAGGTGACACTGCTCCTTCCGATTGGAGGAGGATAGAACCTACTCCTTGTCGAGAACGGAGAGAACATACTCCGGCATGAAGGGGGCACGATAGAGTCTTTTTCCGGTGGCATGAAAGAATGCGTTCGCAATGCCCGGGAGCGCACCGTTGATGTTGATCTCGGAAACTGACTTCGCTCCAAACGGTCCGGACTCCTCGTAGGAATCAACCAGCCTAACACTGATGGGGGGAATGTCGTGAGCGGTCAGCATCCCGTACTTGCCGAACGTATCGTTCAACAAAATGCCCTGCGGCGAAAAATGATAGTCTTCGAAAAGGGCGTAGGCGATGCCGTTGACAATCGCCCCTTGCGCCTGTCCTTCGGCCAGCACTGGATTGATCGCTGTTCCGCAATCGACGGCTGCAACGTAATTCACCACTTTGATAATTCCGGTGAGTGTATCGACTTCGATCTCGACGAAATGTGCGGCGAAAGGAGGGGGAGATTTCGGAGAGACGTGCGAGGCCGTTGCCTGGATCTGAAACTGATTCCGTTGGTAGAGACTGCTCTGGCAGATATCCGCGAACGACACCTCGTTTAGTTCGGTTTTTCCCCCCGTCTGCTTGCGAACAACTCGGCTCTCCTCGATTTCTAACTCTTCAAGAGGCACTCCGAGCAGGTCAGCCCCAACTTTCAGAATCTGCTGCTTGATCTCTTCGGCACATTTCTTTACTGCCTGCCCCGACAAGTATGTTGTCGATGAAGCATACGCTCCAGTGTCGAAGGGAGTGTGATCGGTGTCCGAAGAAGTGACGATGATCTTCTCTACGGGCGCGTCGAGAACTTCTGAAGCGATCTGGGCAAGGACGGTGTCTGAGCCTGTTCCCAAATCGGTTGCCCCGACCATGAGATTAAACGAGCCGTCGTCGTTCATTTTCATGTACGCCGACGCCATGTCGATCTCCGGAATTGCCGAACCTTGCATCAGCGCGGCCATGCCGATGCCCCGCTGAATTCTTTTTCCTCGATTGAATTCCGGAGTGAAAAGTTTCTTCTTCTCATACCAATCCGAAAGCTTCGCACCGACGTCGAGGCACTGGCTGAGAGACGTCGATGAGACATTCATCGCGACACCCTCCTTGCCTTCCCCCAGCGCCTTAAAAATGGGGGATGTTTCACCCGACTTGATCGTCCATTGCTTATAGTACTCGACGATATCGAGTCCGGTTTTTTCGCATACCATATCGACGATTTGCCCGTAACCAAAGTACGATTCGGTCGCGCCGTACCCGCGGTAGGCTCCCCCAACC
>CAYYHS010000010.1:0-9926 GCA_964471785.1 uncultured Chitinophagaceae bacterium | reverse complement strand
AGACTCCTTTGCCGGTGAACCTCAAGTTCGGGATCTTATTGAGAAGGGGAAGTGTCTTCGAGCCTGCATTGGCAAGTACCGTAAGCGCGTGGGAGCCATAGGCGCCTGAATTTTCCAGGGCATCGAGGTGGAGGGCATCAATCGATCCATCAGGATTGAACCCCGCCCGAAAGGTTGTTTTATATTGGTGTCGTGTGCGCGTCGAGATGAAAACTTCCTTTCGCGTATAGACGAGCTTCGCCGGACGTTTTGTTCTCCAGCTGATCAGAGCGACAATAGGCTCAAGGAGGACTTCCTGCTTTCCCCCAAATCCGCCTCCTAGCCGCGGCTTGATCACCCGTATTTTAGAGACTGGAATCTCGGCGATTGCAGAGACGATTCTTCTTACGTGAAACGGGACCTGCGTTGTTGAGATGACGACGAGTCTGCCACGATGGTCCAAATAGGAGACGGAGGCGTGTGGTTCCAGAGCGCAATGCGAAGCATAAGGAACAGAGAACGAGTGTTCAAGCTTCAACGGAGCCTGTGCATATGACTTGTCAAACTCACCGATATCCGCGACGACCTTCGCAGCGAGATTCTTTGACGCATCATAAAAGACCGGTATTCTGGGGAATGCGCCATCATCCCGGTGGATGACTGTGGACGAACCTTCGGATTTCTCAAAATCGAAGAGCGGCTTCATTTGTCTGTAACGGACTTTGATCTTCGCCAAAGCAAGGTCTGCCAGTTCCTTGGTTTCAGCCGCTACCGCACAGACGTTGTCGCCGACGAACCGCATCACCTTGCCAAAGAGAACGGTGTCATACGGGGATGGTTCAGGGAAACCCTGTCCGGCCGTCGTGTACAAGATCGGGCGCACATTGTTGAATGACAGGACCTCATGGACACCCTCCATTGCCAAGGCCGCTGAATCATCAATCTCTTCGATCTCCGCAAAAGGATACGGAGAGTGAAGAACTGAGACGAAGAGCATATCCTTAAAGCTGAAATCGTTGGTATAGAATTCCTCACCGGTGACGAGGGCGAGGCCGTCAATTTTCTCGACAGACTTGTTCACATGTTTAAACATGCCCGCTCCCCATGGATTGGTTTTCTCGAAGAAGTTCGGCGGCGTATTCTACCGCTTCGATAATTTTTACATAACCGGTGCAGCGGCAGAGGTTTCCATCAAGAGCTTCGGTCACTTCTTGCCGGGTTGGGTTTGGGTTATTTTGCAGCAGGCTGTAAGCCGAAATTACCATACCCGGCGAGCAGAAGCCGCACTGGTCCGCACCTCGTTCGGCGAATGCCTTCTGAATAACGTGAGGAGCGTGCAAAGTTCCGATTCCCTTTACAGTTCTGATCTTCTTTTGCTGGACGCTCAGGGCAAGCACCTGGCAGGAATTGACCGGTTTTTCATCGAGAAGAACCAGACAAGCCCCGCACTCTCCCTCCTGGCACCCAGATTTGACCTCTGTGAATCCGTTGTTGCGCAGAACGTTGAGCAGGGTCTCGTTCGGCTGCAAATCGAGTTCTCTTGAAGCTCCATTGATAATGAATCGAACAGTCATTGGCTCCCCCCGCGAATGTCATGAAGAACGTCATTCAAATAAACTCTGGCGGCTCGCTCTTTATACTCGGCGCTAAATTTGTAATCGGGCACAAAGATGAATGCAGCTTGCCGGCAAGACTCGCCAATGGTATCGTCGGTGAGCGGTCTTCCTGTGAGGTATTTCTCTGTCGAGCGAAGCCGTGCATACCGCTTCTTTACACCGGTGATGAAAATGCGTGCGCCCCGAACCACACCTTGTTTCATTGTAAGTGCAGCTGAGAGGCAAAAAAGTGGATACTCAAACCGGAGTATATGAAAGGTTGCTGATTTGCATACGATATCTCGCTTCTCTGTTACGCGGAGTTCCAGAATCAGGTGTTTCGATTTTATCAACGAAGTACTTGCGTACTTCTCCAATGGATAAGTGCCAGATCTCGCGCCTGCTATAACAATCTGGGCATCGAGAGCAAGGAGGGGGGCGTAGAGGCTGCTCCAAATAGGGAAATCCTTGATTGAACCGCCAATCGTAATCCTATTCCTCAGCGGGGTAGACGCACCATGAGAAAGCGAGAGGCCGAGGGGGACGATCCTGTTGTTCTCTTTTGAATATTCCACAACATCCGCAAAGGTGGTCCCCGATCCGATGTGAACGGTTTTTCCTTTTGCCCTGACGTAATTCAAACCGAGACCGGCAATATCGACCAGACCTTTGATACTGCTCCGAGGCTGAGGCTCGAGAATCTTCGTACCCCCTCCGTGAAGGATGATCCCGTTCTTCTTGATCAACTTCACCGCCTCTTTGGTCGTGGCCGGAAAGTACCAGCGTATATCAGATGGTAGCATGAATGTAAGTTTTCTGAGTTATATAATTACAGTGAACTCAAGATTGGAAAACGTGTTCTTTGATTTCAGCATCTACGATAACTCAATCCCGGGAATTGCTAACATCAACCCTCGAGGAGTCTCTTGGCGATCGCATTTCCTTTCGAAACTATCTGTTCTTCGTCCTCTCCAACGAGGCGTCCCCGATCAACAACGAGCTTTCCGTTTACCACGGTGTACTTGGTTTGATGACTGATCCCTGCAAAGAGCAACGCTGCAAGGGGGTCGGCGAGACTACCCGTATACTCTAGTTTGTTGAGGTCAAAAATCGCAAGGTCGGCCAGGGCGCCATTCTTGATCATTCCGGCATCCGGGAAATTCAGGATCGCCGCTCCGTTCGTCGTCCCCATGGCAATTGCTTCACGTGCGGTTATTGCCGAAGCGCCGTATTTCACTCGCTGGAGGAGAAGAGCATTCCGCAGTTCCCCGAGCATGTCCGATGTATCGTTCGACGCCGAGCCGTCAACGCCTATCCCAACCCTGATACCTCGGTCCAACATTTCTCTTACCCTTGCGATCCCTGAGCCAAGACGCATATTTGACGAAGGGCAATGGGCAATTGAAGTCTTCGTTTCGGAGAGAGTTTCGAGTTCACTGTCGCTAAAGAAGACTCCATGGGCAAAAAACACATCTTCTCCGGTGAACCCGACATCCTCCATCAGGCGAAGGGGGTTCTTATGGAACTTCGATTGGCAATACTCTTGCTCGTCTTTTGTCTCGGCTAGATGAGTATGAAGGCGCACTCCGTGCTTGCGGGCCAGTCGCGCGGTGTCTTTCATGCTTTCCGGAGTCACCGAGAAAGGCGAACAGGGGGCCAGGACGATCTTCTTCATCGAATCGTGAGACGGATCGTGATACTTCTCTATAACCCTGACGCTGTCGTCGAGTATCTTGGACTCGCTTTGAACGACCGAATCGGGAGGAAGCCCGCCGTTTTTTTTGCTCAGAGACATCGATCCTCGCGAAGGCGAGAAACGCATGCCAAGTTTATCGGCTGCGGCAAACTGTATTCCCATCAAATCGCCCACGAAATTATCGGGGTAGAGATAGTGATGATCCGTCGAAAGTGTGCAGCCTGTTTTCAACAATTCTCCCATCGCAATCAGCAATGAGTAGTACACCGCCTCCTCATCGATCCTTTTCCAGATGTCATAGAGATACTTCAGCCAATCGAAGAGCTCTGCATTCTGAACTTCGGGCAGGTTACGCGTTAATGTCTGATAAAAATGATGGTGTGTATTGACGAGGCCGGGGATCACTATACATGAAGAACAATCGAGAATCTGTTCGGCAGGTTCCGGCATCGAACGTCGGGAGAGGTCTTTTCCGATTTCTTTAATGCGATTCTTCTCGATTTTGATGTCAACTTCCGTGAGGGCCGGTTCATCGTGGCAGGCGACATAGAAGCAGTTCTTCAGCAGCATGATAGTCGGATAGTCTGTTCCTCAGGAGCAATATAGCTGAATTAAACTCGGTGAGCAAGGTCATTGGTCCAGCGGCAGCGGGCTGAATGATGCCCGGGTGTTGAATGATCGAACTGGCTATGAAAGACGTTCCACATCAGCGGTGAGCGGTCCACTCTCGTGCGAGCATTCTGTAGACGATAAGATCAACATAGTGGTCGTACAGCCACTCGCCGTCTCCGATCATTCCCTCTTGAATAAAGCCCAATCGTTCCGGGATGGCACGGCTTCTTGTGTTCCCAACAGCACACCGGATCTCAACTCTGTTCAATTGAAACTCATCAAACGCATAGTGAACAAGAATGCGCGAAGCCGCTGTCATGATTCCCTTCCCCTGATAATCCTCTCCGAGCCAGTACCCGATCATCGCGATCCTGTTCTGCCAGTCGATCGGATGATAGCCGATAATCCCTGCCAGAGCTTCGTTATACCATATCCCTGCCTGGAATCCTCTGTTATGGAAATGCTGCTCACGGGCGGATCGTATAAACGAGGCAGTCTCTGCGAGCGACGCGTTGTTATCCAGCCACGGAAGCCATTGGCGGAGATGCTGCCGATTGCCATCGACAAGGGCAAACAACTTCTCGGCGTCCGAATCTTCGATGAGACGGAGTTCTGCGGGGAAATTGCGGGGGAATGAGAGTTTCACGTCATGTTTCTTTCTGTCGAATAAATAGTATCATTATGTCTCCGCAATTGCAAGAGTGGATAAGGGCCAACATAAGAAATCCTTACAAATTCCTCGTCCAAAATTTTGATAGTGTCTTAACTGAGCTAAAAACTTGTCATCCCCGTCCCATGCTTTATGCGGGACGGGAATGACAAAATAACCCACTTGCGAAAGTCTATTTTACACCCGGTCGAGCTCTTGAACGCTGTGCAGGAATCCCGTACTTTCACTGTGATGGCGAACCAGAAAAAATATATCGCCCATCTTGACCTCGACTGCTTCTTTGTTTCGGTAGAGCGGATCAAGAACAAATCTCTGATCGGCAAAGCAGTTGCTGTTGGCGGGAGTCCGGACGGAAGAGGAGTGATTGCGTCGGCCTCCTACGAGGCAAGGAAGTTTGGAGTCCGATCTGCCATGCCAACGGGTCAAGCTCTTAGACTTTGTCCTCACCTCATTGTGGTTAGGGGAAGCCATCATGAGTACGGTGAATACTCCGACCGCCTGTATCAACGGATGCTCGATTTTACGCCGAAGGTCGAACGGGCTTCGATCGATGAAATGTACTTCGACTTCACGGGATGTGAATCTCTCTACAACAACGATCTGCCGGGTCTCATGAGAACATTGAAAGAACTTGTCTGGCTGGAATTCTCACTCCCGTGCACCATCGCTTTGGCGAGCAACAAGTACGTCGCAAAGATCGCCGCTGGGACGGTGAAGCCGTCGGGGATCTGCATCGTCCCGCACGGAGACGAAATAAAATTTCTCTCTCCCTTGCCAATCGACGTCCTACCAGGAGTTGGGACGAAGACTGCTCCGCTGCTGCGCGGAAGGGGATTCCAGACCGTAGGCGATCTGCAACGATCCTCATTACCCCAATTAACTGAGCTGCTCGGCGAAGCAGGGAGTCATTTCTTTAGCATTGCCAACGGCAAAGGCCCTGACGTCTTGACTATTGAGTGGGAACGGAAGAGCATTAGCAGGGAGGAGACGTTTTCGGAAGATAGCGGCGACATTCCGAGGCTTACGAAGATTCTCCGTGCACTTGTCGAGGACGTTTGCTCAAGCCTCCGGTCGTACCGCTGGAAGGCGCGAACCGTTACTTTGAAACTTCGGTATTCCGATTTCCGGACTCTTACGCGGGCTGTTAGCATTCCCCCAACCGATGATGATGTTGTCGTCTTCGAATCCGTTTGCATTTTACTGCGGAAGGCTTATACCGGGAAAAAGCGTCTCAGACTTCTTGGCGTGCGCCTTTCAAACTTCAGCAGCAGGGAAGACGCAGAGCTGGATCTTTTCCCGGAAGAGGGAAAGCGATCCCAGATGCTCGACGCTGTCGACAAGTTACGCGGGAAATTTGGAAACGATGTGATTCATGTCGGGGGAGGCTAGCAACCTGCTCGCCAAATGCACAATGTAATTTGGAGGGGGAATGAACCGAGAGGTAATCCTACCGACCGGCTGACTTTAACGCCTGCTTCAACAATTCCTGGATCGTAAAATCTTTTCCTCCCAATTCGTTGAGGGCTGATCGGATAGCCTTCTCAGCGGCCGCGCGGTTGTATCCTAGGGACACGAGAGCCATAAGGGCTTCAGCATGGATGCTGGCATTACCTTCTGGGCCCCCCCCTTGTGGCTCACCCGGATCGACTTTCGTTACCTTCTCTCGCAGCTCAACGATAAGCCTCTCCGCGGTTTTCTTACCGATTCCGGGGATCGCAGTGAGCGCTCCAACGTTCCCATGGGCTATGAGATTCTGCAACTCCTTCGGCTGCGCCCCGGAGAGAATACCCTGCGCGATCTTAGGACCGATTCCGGAAACTGAAAGGAGCAACCGAAACAAATCGCGCTCCGCCTGTGTCGCGAACCCGAAGAGCTGATGAGCATCCTCGCGAACGTGCAAATGGGTGAGCACCATGACCGGCGCGCCTGGTTCTCCCAGCTTTTCAAAGGTAGAGAGAGGAATGCTGACTGCATACCCAACGCCGTTCACATCCACGACAATCTCCGTCGGAGATTTGTAATGCAGAATTCCTTTGAGGTGGCTAATCACAGATCAAAGCTCAATAATAATTAACATCACATGCAGACGCCAAAATTTTTCATCCTTCTTATTTCTTACTTCCTACTTCGTCCCTCATCCCTATCTTTTGACGACCCTCTCCGGGTGAGCCTCGGCGAAAGACTTCCAACTTTTGAAACCCGACCTTGGGCGGTTGATCCGATGGGAATGGCATACAGCAACGGCAAGAGCGTCCGTAGCGTCGAAAAACTTCGGGGTCGTTGCTAGCCGGAGAAGCGTTTTCATCATGAACTGGACTTGTTCTTTCGATGCTGCGCCGCTTCCGACGACAGATTTCTTTATCTCGCGGGGCGAGTATTCGGTAACGGGCACTTCCGCGTTGACACCGGCCAGGATCAACACGCCTCGAGCCTGGCCGATTTTGAGAGCGGATTGGGCGTTCTTGCTGTAAAATGCAGTTTCAATCGCCAGTTCATCCGGATGATATGCTTCGATGACTCGACAGAGGCCGTCGTACACTCGCCTCAGCCGTATCGGCATCTTTTCTTTCGCAGTATTCTTGATTACTCCGACTTCGAGCATTTTCAATGCCGGGCCGTCTGCGCTGATGACACCGTACCCAGTAATGAGTGTTCCCGGATCGACTCCTAAGATGATCATTGAATTTGAAAGAAGTCAGGAAGCGAAACCAGCCAGCACTTTTTCGTCGATATCGAAATTTGCATAAACATTTTGCGTGTCGTCGTGTTCTTCGAGGGCCTCCATGAGCTTCAAAACTCTTTCAGCTTCCGGGCCTTCCACTTTCACGGTATTCTCCGGGACTTTGTGGATCTCGGCTTCTTCGATCGGAATATGTTTGTCTTCAATCGCTTTCTTCACCGCCTCGAAGGATTCAGGGATTGTCGTTATTTCGAACGAATCTCCGTCCTGCCGTATATCGTCTGCCCCCGCATCCAGGACAATTGCCAGCATGTCATCCTCGGTCATCGATCCCTTCGGCGTTCTGATCGTCCCTTTTTTGTGGAACATCCACGCTACGGAACCAGTCGCTCCTAGTTTTCCCCCGCCTCTTTCAAGCAAGTGGCGTATCTCAGAAACGGTTCTGTTTTTGTTGTCGGTTACCGATTCGATGATCAGAGCGACGCCTCCGGGCCCGTACCCTTCATAGGTGACATCTTCGTACGAAACGCCGGGAAGTTCTCCGGTCCCTTTCATAATAGCCCGTTTAATATTGTCGGCCGGCATGTTGCTGGATTTGGCTTTGTCGATGGCGAGACGGAGGCGCGGATTGCCCGCAGGGTCGCCGCCGCCAGATTTAGCGGCGATCGTGATCTCTTTGATGATCTGTGTGAAGACCTTTCCGCGCCGCGAATCGGTAACTGCTTTCTTTCTTTTGATCGTTGCCCATTTTGAATGACCTGACATATCGTATCTCCTTGCGTTTCCGAATAGAAACCTGCTAGTTGATTCCGTTGGCCGCCGCGGCCAGCCGGAGATCTTTTATCTTCAATTGTGGAAGCTGAACTCCCGAAAAATCGCTTTCGTCGACGGCGAAGACGATATCAAAATATCTGTTGCCGTTGCTAAATCGTTCTAGAAGATGACCGAGATTGAACCCGATGCAATCGAGAGTGATGTGGTTCTTTCTGATCTTGAACCGGAGATGATTCTTCCCTACGATTCTCGCCGGTCCCATTGCTTCAACGCGCCGTGCGACAAAGGTCGGTCTCATGTTCTTTGGACCGAAGGGGGAGAATTGTTTCAACAGCCGCGTATACTTTGGAGTGAGTTCTCCTAAGTCAATTTCCGCATCGATCGTGATGACTGGAGTGCGCAGGTCTTCGGTGAGGAGTTCCTTCACGACCGCGTTGAACGCTTCCTTAAACTCTTCGATGCGATCAACCTCCAGCGTCAGGCCGGCGGCGTACTTATGACCTCCGAATTGCAGAAGTTTGTCTTCGCACCTTTTCAGCGCCTGATAGATATTAAATCCAGCAATGCTCCGGGCCGATCCTTTTGCAACTCCGTCGACGGTCGTCATCATGATTGAGGGGCGATAGTACTTTTCCACCATCCGGGAAGCGACAATTCCGACGACGCCGGGGTGCCACTGTTCCTGGTGCAGGATGATCGCGCCGTCGCTCTCAACATCGAGAAACTCTTCAACGAGCTGTTGCGCGTGAATGAACACATCTTCGTCAATCTTTCGCCGGTTGATGTTTTCCTGTTCCAGGACACGCGCAAATTCGACCGCGGAGTCATAATCGTCTGTCACAAGCAGCTCGACGGCACGTTTTGCATCACCGAGGCGGCCGACGGCATTGATTCTCGGAGCCATGACGAACACCACCTGTGCCGTTGTCATTACCTCGGATTTGAGTCCTGCGCTGTCGAGAAGGGCCTTGATGCCCGGCCGCGGGTTATTCGTGATGAGCTCGAGGCCCATCTTGACGAAGGCACGATTCTCGTCGATCAACGGAACGATGTCTGCCGTGGTTGCCAGCGCAACATAGTCGAGATATTTTCCGACCGTCGACTCGGTGCCGACGGTTCGGGCAAGGGCCTGGATGAGTTTGAAACCGACGCCAGTGCCGCAAAGGCTCTTGAACGGATAGCCGCACGTTGCCTTGAGCGGATCGAGCACAGCCACGGCTTTCGGGAGCTGGTCGTTGGGCTCATGATGGTCGCAAATGATCACGTCCATCCCGAGCGACCTGGCATATTCTACCTGGTCGACCGCGGTGATGCCGCAGTCGATGGAAACGAGAAGGGTAGTGCCGATCTCTTTTGCATGATCGATGCCGGCTCGCGAGATTCCGTAGCCTTCTTTAATTCTGTCGGGGATGTAATACGAGACGTCGCATCCCAGCTCTTTGAAAAAGAGATAGAGCATGCTGGCGCCGTTGGTGCCGTCGACGTCGTAGTCTCCGTACACCGATATCTTTTCACTCTTCGAGCGTGCCGAAAGGATTCTGTCGACAGCTTGGTACATCCCTTCCATAAGGAATGGGTCGTGGAACTGTTCTTCGGAAGGGCGGAAGTAACGCCGCGCCTTCTCGAAATCGTCGATGCCGCGGTTGACAAGAATAGTAGCCAGGGAGGGGGCAATCGAGAGTTCATCGGACAGTTTCTTGACGATCGAAGGGTCCGGCGGATCCATCATGGTCCACCGGTATTCTTTGATTGGTGTCAATGCTTTTCTCCTCTAAGCGATTGAATGCCCGGCCGGCTGGAAAAGATCGGCGCTGCCCCGGCATTCAATTCCTGATTTGAAAAAGCATCTCTATCACATGTGACGTCGAACTTCGTGCATTATTTCTGAGGTACGTCGATAAGCCGAATTCTGTCTTCCCC
>CAYYHS010000009.1:0-17790 GCA_964471785.1 uncultured Chitinophagaceae bacterium | reverse complement strand
CCCTTCACCTCACTTGTTTGGCTGAAGGAAAAACTGTACTTTGTTTTGTCGCTTAGATGCAACAGACCATTAACAAACGGACCGATTCTGAAGAGCATGCCACCGGGCAATTACAAATTATCGACCAGTAAGCAGGCGTGGGGCATCGCTATTCTTGGCGGGATAGCCCTCATCTACCTAACGATGTTTGCCCTGTTATCCAAACGTCCGCAGGAGCATGTCACTGAATTCTACTTTGCCGACCGGATGACCGAGGCCCACCGCATTTTGATTGATCAATACAACAAACTGCACGAAGGCAAAGTCAGGGTTATCCCCATCGATTTTCCAAATCAGGATTTCAGCTCGGACACCCGGAAAGAAATCCTTGCCCGCTCTCTCCGAGGGGAGGATGACGGAATCGACTTATTGGCGGTCGACGTTATTTGGGTCCAGCGGTTTGCCAAATGGTGTGAGCCGCTTGGAAAGTATTTTACCGACGAGGAGCGGAAGCGGATTGCACCGACTGCACTCGGTTCCTGTTACCTGGAGGGGAATCTGCTCGCCGTTCCCCTCGACCTCGTCGAAAGCGTTCTCTATTATCGTTCCGACTTGCTCGCAAAAGAGCCGAACGGAAAAGAGCTCTTGAAACGAGTTCAAGGCGAAATGTCGTGGACCGAGTTTCTGAAAATTCAAAAGGAAATTTTCCCCTCGAAGAACCCATTTTATATCTATCCGGCCGCCGACTACGAGGGGCTAATCTGCTGCTACATCGAAATACTCCTGAGCCAGAAGCCCGATTACTTCTCTACCGTTGGATATCGATTTGACACGCCCGAAGCAAAGAACGCGCTCCGCCTGCTTGTTGACCTCGTACATTCGAACCATGCCACGCCGGACATCGTTAGCAATTTCACCGAAGTGCCGAGTTACGACTATTTCATCAAACACGACGGCCTTTTTTTGCACGGATGGACCAGCTACGACCGGGACTTCAGAGAATCTCCTGTCGACTCGGTGAAAGAGGCTGAATTGAGGAAGATGCCGGTTCCGTATTATTCAGGCGGCAGGCCTGCAGCTGTCTTCGGGGGATGGAACCTAATGGTCTCGAAGGCAAGCCAGAAGAAGGAAGCCGTCGTCGACTTCATCAAGTATCTGTTGAGCGACTCGTCGCAGGAGATCTTTTACGTTAAGGGAGGATATTATCCCATCGTCAATTCGTTCTATGACGATTCGACGTACCTTCGTAAATATCCCGAGATCTCTTCAATCAAGAACTTAATGAAACTTGGCGTCCATCGGCCTAGCCAGGAAGAGTATACCAAGGATTCCAAAATCATGTCCCGCTATTTTTCTCTTGCCATCAAGGGCAAACTCACCGTTGACGAGGCCTTAAGGAACGTGGAATCGAGCATTGAATCTGAGCGAAGTCTAACACCGTAATCGCTATGATGGATTGGATGAAACTGGAAATACCTGACGGAGTGAAGACGAAGCTCTCGCGATACCGCTTCGAAATCCGACATATTGTCGTGATGGTCGTTGTTCTCATCACGTTTCAGACGATCCTCGTATTTTTTCAAAAGCAGAATCTCGAGACATTTCTCGGCGAAACGCAGAGCTGGTTCCGCAAGTACTACGCGGAACGGCTTGCTCTCGTTACGACGACGAATGTTGAGCTCACATTCCAGCGTCAGCAGCGTGTGCGCGCCCAACAGGACAGCACCGAAATGTATCTCGCCTACTCGCTCAATGTCATTCTGAAACAGCAGCTCATTCACAGGAGCGTGGAGGATATTTGCCTGATCCTCGTCAGGAATAATCGGCTCTACATTATCGACAATGGCCAGAAACTCACGGCGTTCTTCGGCAACAGGCTCGCCCCGTACGAAGATGGAGGACCGACCTTGCATGCCGGGGCGGTGAACTTCTTTCTTTCCCAGAAAGACGAGATGAGCCGCAGAGAAAAAATTATCAGCGCTGTCTCGAATGAGAAGACCTTCGACGTCATTGTCCCGTTTGTCCCCGACGGGGAGTACCTCGGAGTCATGTACATGAGGGTCACGCCCGATTTCACCTTTCTCACGACGGAGATTCAATCAAGTTTCGACAAGGTGGCGCTTACATTTCTTGCCCTCATCTTCATCGGCCTGATGGCGATTTTCATCATCTCTTCGCGGGCTGTCCGAGAACGCAACAAGGCTCAGGAAGAATTGTTCGTGGAACATGAGCAGAACCTCGAAAAACAAATCAGGCTGGAGAAGGAATCGCTCTTTACGAAGAGAATCTATCATACCCATCATAAGGCCGAAAAGATCATGGGATTCATCAAGAACGATGTGCGGATGATGAATTCAGAAAACTTAGGACAGCTGAAGCACAGGGTCATTATGTATTCGAACTTCATCTCGCGGATTATCTACGACATGAAGTGGTACGATCAGGATATCAACACGATCGTCAACCGGATGTTCAAAACGAACATCAACATGCTCATCGAGTTCATCGTTCACAATGTCTTTCTGCGGCTTTCGAGCAAGAATGAAATGTTCGAAATCAAACTTAATCTTGACCCGGAGCTGCCGGCGGTGCATGTGAACGAATTTATCGCATGGGAAATTCTAGAACCGCTGATCCAAAACAGCATCGACCATGCCGCGATGAACTTTGTAACTATCGAAGTATCAACGCATTACGCACCAAAGAAAAATCTTTCGTATATTTATATAGAAGACAACGGCGTCGGAATCGCCGAAGAGCTTCTGGAACCCGGACCAAGGGGTGTGAAAAGATTGTTTTTGGAGCAGGAATCAACGAAAAGCACGATGGGAACGCATTCGGGCTACGGATGCTATATTGCCCATCAGCTCGCCGTCGGAAAATGCGGATGGTTTCTCGACGCGGAAAACCGCGCAGAGGGCGGGTGCAAATTTACGCTGGCGATCAAAAACTAGGAGATGCATGAGCGGTACCAATACCCAGGCGATCAGGGTCTTGCTCGTCGAGGATGAAGATTTTGACGTGGCACGCGTGAAGAAGACCGTCAGCCTATCATCAACACGGATCCAGGTAGAAGAAGTTGTCTCGAACGGAAAATCAGCGCTCGAGAAAATTCGTGACAATCCGGATTTCTACGACGTCGTCATCCTGGACTACCAGATCTCCGGCGGATTGCGGGGCGAGGAACTAATCCAGCGGATGAAAGAAATCGACCCGTTCCTCCAGATCGTCGTGATTACGAAAATGACAATCAATACGACCGACTTCGATTTTGCGAACAACCTCCTGAAGGCCGGAGCCTATTGGTATTGCACGAAATATCCGGGCAACATCGAAGACTATGTCTACCAGCCGACCGATTTTATTTTGAGCATCGTCAATGCCTACGAACGCAAGAAGTTGGAGAAACAGAAACTCAAATCGGATAAGCGGCTCAAGCAGAGCAACGAGAACCTTCTCGAATCGAAAAAGATAATCGGCGAATCGAAGCCGATGAAGCAACTGAACGAGATCATCGAGAAGTACGCAAAGAGCGAGGCCAATGTGCTGATCTCGGGTGCCTCGGGAACGGGGAAAGAGCTTGTCGCCTGGAATATCCATCTCAAGAGCAAGAGAAGATATGAGAAATTCATCCCGATCAATTGCGGAAGCATTCCGCACGAACTGGTCGAAAGCGAGCTGTTCGGTTACGAACGGGGCGCTTTTACGGGAGCGATGAACACCAAAGCCGGGCTCTTCGAGATTGCCAACAACGGTACCATCTTTTTGGATGAGGTAGCCGAGTTGCCCCTGCAGGCGCAAGTGAAACTCTTGCGCGTAATTCAGGAAGGCGAAATCGAAAAAATAGGAAGAAAAGAAAGCCTTTCGGTGAACGTCCGCATCATCGCAGCAACGAACAGAAACCTTACTTCCGAAGTAAACGAGGGAAGGTTCCGCGAAGACTTGTACTACCGCCTCGCAGTGATTCCACTCGACATTGTACCGCTGTGCATGCGCGACAACGACATCCTCCTCCTCTTTCATCATTTTCTGGAGTATTTCAGCCGCGACGTGGACATCACCCCGCCGACGCTAGAACCGAAGGCCAAAGAAATCCTGATGAACTACAAATGGCCGGGCAACGTGCGCGAGCTGCGCAATGTCGCACAGCGCCTCGTGCTCAATTGTACAGACAAGATTACGGCGAAAGACGTCACGAACCACATGATCATGCGTAATCCCATCTCGATGAAGAGCGAAACGGTTATCGACGACTTATATTCCGGGCAAGTCCTTTCGCTGCCGGAGATGGAAAAAATGTTTAGGATCCGCTACTTCAAATACGTCCGGAGCATTTCCAGCTCCGATTCAAATGCAGCCGAAAAACTCGGACTCGCCCCCTCCAATTTCTATAGGATGCTCAAGGAGCTCGGGCTGAAGTAATGCCGGGAGAGGCAGGGATCTTGGCCGATCCTAATCATTCTCCTGTCATACGGCAGATCGTGTCTCACGTCGAGTATACCGCGTTCCTTCCCTGCGGCAAAAATACCTAAGTTGTGGTATTGCATATCCTTTAGGGTGGATGTATGATGCTGAAGGCACGCAGACCGATCATCGTCAGCAATACCTCTCAACAATCAAATCATCCTTGTCTCCCCACATCGTAAGGAATGAACCTATGAAGAAGATAATGCTTCCCCGTCCGGCAATTCTTTTTATTCTCGCGGCCTTTTGCGCCATTGCTTTTCTGCTCCTTCTTCCGCCAACGCGCGCAGGTGCACAGTACAAAGGCGACGAGAAGCATGTCGTGTCGCTCGAAGAGGCGACGCGGTATGTCCAGAATTTTAAGAGCAATCCCGTCGCGCCGGCAACGAAGGGGGGATATTTCGGGAGGAACATCTTCGAGAAGATTCTCGCCCAGCCGGGCACGGTCGGGATTCGATACTACTATGCTGCAAATGACGACGGATCTCCGACAATCGTGCTCGTGGGAGTAGACAGCACCGGCGACGATATGGTGAAGGGCGTTGTCGCCGAACATGGTTTGCCTTGTCCTCCTTTCTGTCCGACGGTAAATTCGTTAGGGAAATAGATGATCTATGGTGTCCCAATCCTGGCCTACATAACGGCTTTCACAGCGCTTCTACCGGCGGCCGTGGGCATTGCAAGCCACAAGAGAATAAGTTTTGCGTTGAAGGCATTTGCGGCGCTCTGTATTGTGGTCTGCGTCGAGCTTGCTGCTGAATTTGTGCTGGCCTTTCACCAAATAAACAATAGCTTCATTTCGAATGCTGGCCTTGGTATTGAGGCTTTGTTTCTCGCGGCAGTGTATGTGCTCGCCCTCGATGTGAATACCGTCCGCAGAGTGATTGTTGCATTCGCGATCCTGTTCGTTTGTGTCTGGGTGCCGGATAAGATATTCTTTGAAGATCCAAAACTGATTAATGAGGGGATGTGCATTGTTTCAAGCATCTTTATTATAGTTATTTCCGTCATTACCCTTCATACGATCGCGAGAAAAACGACAAATCCTTTGACCGATGAGCCCTTGTTCTGGATAACGAGTGCGAACATCCTCCTTTCGACAGGCGATATTTTTGTTTTGGGCATGAGCAATGAACTTCTGGCGATGGGCGTTCCCTATTTCACCGCCGCATGGGATATTAACTGGTCATTGGATATCATATCATATATCCTTATTACGAAAGCGTTTCTGTGCACGGTCACTCCACAAGAATAGGTAGGTCCATATCCCTGGAAACTTTGTTGATGGTGATTTTTGTGATGGCGTACGTCGCAATCGTACTCTCAGGCAGCCACCGGGTAATTGAGAGACGGAAGGCTGAAAAGTAGTCGGGTCTCGTAATGATTCACACAATCATGATTCTCGCAGGATGTGCATCGTTACTTCCGGCAGGCGTCGGTGTCTCCCGCTTCTCCCGGATGAGCTCAGCGATGAAAGTCTACGCCCTGCTTTGCGTGTTGTCGAGTCTGGAGATTGCGGCTGAGTTCATCTTGTTTTTTTTCCATCAAAGCGGCATCATCGTCTCCAATATCGCTTTGGGCATCGAAACTGTTTTTGTTACGGCAGTCTATGCGATCGCGCTTGACATAAAGATTGTTCGCAGAGTGATGCTTATGCTGGGCGCTTGTTTCGTGGGCATTTGGGTGCCCGGCATCATCTTCATTCAGTCTCCAACTCAGTTCAATCAGGCGATGGCAATCGCTTCCCGGATTTTTATTCTCGTTGCCTCTGTTATTGCTCTTTATGTCGTCGCCAAATCGACAGCGGTGTCACTTACCGACGAGCCGTTGTTTTGGATCACAAGCGGGAATATTCTCTATGCGTCCGGCCTGATTTTTCTTTTGGCCGTGAGCAACGATCTCCTCGCATTGAGCCCCCCGTATTTTACAGCCGCATGGGATCTTAACTGGTCGCTCATTATCATAGCGAATGTCTTGTTCGCGAAAGGTTTGCTTTGCAAGGCCACTTCACAAATATAATTTGGGCCGTCAGTCTCGGTACGTCGGTCATGCTTATCTTTGCCGTGGCGTACATCGCGATCGTTCTTTCCAGCAGCCGGCGTGTGATTGAGGCTCATAAAACCAGGGTTGCAGAGGTGTCACAAAGCGCCGAGCGCTACAAAGCGCTCTTTGAGCAATCACTCGCCGGGATGATGAAATTCTCGCTGGAGTCGTGGCGGATCGTTGAGGGGAATGCATCGCTTCGGGCGATGTTTGCCTGCGCGACGGAAGACGAATTAACACGCTGCTTCTCCCAGCTGCCGGCTACAGCCCGCGAATTTATCACAACATCCCTACAGGGCTCCGGTCTCGTCTCTGAATATGAAATCAAGACTCGAAAATTGGATGGAAGGGAAATCTGGCTTCTCTTCTCCGCAAAAATCGTCGAGAAGGACGATCTCGTTCATGCCGTCGTCATCAATATCACAAAACGAAAGAACTACGAGGCGACAGTCAAAGAACAAGCGGCGCTCCTCAACGAAACACAGGATGCAATTATTGTGACGACGGAAAGCGGCCGGATCAGCTTCTGGAATCGCGCGGCGGAACGGACGTATGGCTGGAACGCGAAGGAGGCGGTCGGATCGTCGCTCGAAACCCTCTTGTACGCTGCCAACAGACAGGATGATTATCGTTTGATACTGGAACATGCCCTGGAGAACCACGAATGGAACGGCGAAAATCGCCACCTGAAGAGAGACGGTAAAGAGATTCTGGTTGAGAGCCGCTGGCGTGTCGTCCAGCATGCGAGCAACGGAAACAAATCACTCTTAATCGTGAACACGGACATCACGACACGGAAGAGGCTCGAGGCGCAGTTTATCAAAACGCAAAAGATGGAGAGCATTGCGCTGTTGACGGGCGGAATTGCCCATGATCTTCAGAACATCCTCGCCCCTGTAGCGATGTCGATAGGGCTGCTGCGGGAGGAGTTGCGGGATGAAACGAGCCTGAGCGTCCTCAGGGCGGTTGAGGAGAGCGCCCAAAGCGGCCTTCAATTGGTCCGGAATATCCTTACCTACGGCAAGGGGATCGTGGGAGAACGTGTTGTCGTCGACGTGTCGGATGTTTTACGGCAGGTGCTGAGTATCGTCGAGAGAAGTCTTCCCGGCTCGCTCATCGTCAACGAGGATTTCTTCGATTCAGATTGGTTTGTGCGCGGAGATGTGAGTCAACTGAAGCAAGTATTCCTGAACATCTGCGTGAATGCCCGCGATGCGATGCCGGGCGGCGGCGTACTGGGCATCAAGATTGAGGATTGCCTTGTGAATGAGAACGACAGCCCCGGCTACACAGAATCCCACCCCGGGCGATATGTCGTCGTCAGCATTGCAGACTCCGGTGTCGGCATCTCCGAGGACGATCTCGACAGGATCTTCGAACCATTTTTCACAACGAAGGAAGGGGGGGAAGGGACCGGCTTGGGCCTTTCAATCGTTCTTGGAATCGTCAAGAGTCACGATGGGTTTATTACCGTCGACAGTATCGTGAACAGGGGAACAACGTTCAGAGTGTACCTGCCGGAATTGGAGGACGCAGACGTCTAGTATCTGTCTACCACTTTCATGAAAGTGCTTCACGATTTTATGCAAAATCATTCTCACACGGCGAAAGACAAAATATCGGTCTGGATTGTCGACGACAACAAGAATTTCTGTCTCGTGCTTGCGGCGAACCTCAACAAGAGTGCAACGGTCGACTGCCAGAAATATTATCATTCCTGCAAGACTCTTCTCCATGATCTCGAAACAGAGAATTCACCTCCAACGGTGATGCTGCTAGACATTAAGATGCCCGCGATGAACGGCCTCGATGCGATACCCGAGCTGAAGACGCTCTCCCCCGGCACAAACATTATTATGCTTACGTCGTACGATCTCGATGAAAATATCCGACTTGCGATGAAACGGGGGGCGGCGGGATACCTCCTAAAGTCTTCCTCTGCCGACGAAATTGCCAGGGCAATAGAAAGCGTGGTTGAAGGGGGCATGCCGCTCGATACGACAATTACCAAAAAGATGATGGCCTCGTATGTAGGCTGGAATGAAACGGATAACAGCTATAATCTCTCGCCCCGCGAAAAGGAGGTTCTCAATCTCGCCACAGAAGGACTGAACAATTCGGAGATCGCTGAAAGCCTCTTTATTAGCCGGTATACCGTCCAAACCCATATGAAGAACATCTTCCACAAACTCGATATCCATAATCGGCAAAAGCTTTTAGCCAAAGTGCATAAAGACCGCATTATCTGAAATTCATGCTCGAATTCACCTATTTGACAAATACCTCACTTTAGGTATTGCTCCTTCTGTTACGTCTATTATCTTTTATTGTCACGTTTCGCGATGAAACCCTACTGCCCTTCACGGGGGGAGAAGGGCCTGTGCGGGTGATTTTCAGACACGGAGACAACGTTAAAAACCTTTACGGGACGGATCCATCCATGAAAGCGCTTTTTAGTCTCGAAAGGTCTGTTCTTTTCAGGAAGACTGAGATACTCCAAAGAAAACAGAGTGAACTTTTTGTTTATGCACTCACAAGAACACCGTTTCGGCCGGGCAGGGATGACCGTCGATCCTATTGCTCTACGCGAAGATAAGACCAGGAAAGAGATCAATGTTCGAGATAAAAGCAGCTTGTTGCCGTTCATTTCGCTTTTATACATCTTGAACGGTAATCACGATCCGCGTAAGGTCCAAAGGTTAAACATCGGTCTCGCTATCTTGTTTAGTGCCGGAGGAATTTTCTCCGGCTGGGACCTGCTACCGGTCGGCTTTCTATTTGTTGCGGTAGCAGTCGTGAATGGCGCAAATCTTTGGTATATCAAAACGCACACGTATTATTCTCTGCACCCGGCTAGACGAGACATCCTTTCCCAAATTGAACTCTGGACAAGAACGGCAATTCACCATCGAATGCCGAACTGACTCATATATCCGAGTGAAGTTGAGAAAGACACATGATGGAAAGCCGGCTCCCTCGAGCCGGCTTTTGTTCTATGTTTTCCTTCTCACCATGAAGTTGCTAACACATCAAGATGGTACGGCCCTCACGCCGGATAGTCTTGCCTTCGTAGAGATTGTAGTTTCCGGCGAATAAATGTGAATTGATATCCGGTGCCCTCTGAACAGAAGTGCGCCCAGTCCTGACAGCAAGACCGATGGGAAAAAATATTACCGCAAGAAAATATCACATACTTCATCTCGAAGACGACACGAGCGATGCGGAGTTCTTTCGGAGGGTATTGAAAGAGGCGGATATACTGTGTCACATTACCCTCGTGCAAACTCAGGAATCGTTTGTCAAGGCATTGGATCAGATGCAATTTGACTTGATCGTGTCCGATTCCTCGCTGCTTATAGTTGATGGAAGGTCGGCCCTGGAGATCGCCCATGAGAAGTGTCCCGGGGCTCCTTTCATTTTTGTCTCGGGAACACTCGGACAAGATGAAGCACGCCATAATCGCACGCTCGGGGCAGCCTCATACATACCGAAAAGAAACATGGCCCAGCTCATCCCGGCTGTGCGAAAAGCTCTTCAGCAAACGGAGAACCCGACACCCGTAAACCAGTAGGATTTTCAAGAATCACGCCCTTCGCGATCTTTCTCCAAAGACCACCATTCCCCAACCTAAAGCTCCAAGGGACCCTTCGGACAATTACTTCGTGGCCGGATCCCGGGAACGAGAAATATGTGTCAATGTTCACGCCGGAATGCCCGCCATGGCTGACGAAATTCGTCGGCCATTTTTGTTTGCCCTTCGCTTGATTAGCTTTCGTATTTCGAGTATATTCATCTAATTCTTCATCCGATGCTCCCATTTTCATGATGATCTCGTTCCTCATGGCTTAGTTGTTGCCTTCATACGTCTCTCGTTTTGATCATTGCACTAACTATTTTGCCCAATGCTTAACTATGTCTGGGTCTCGCTGATCGTTATCGGGCTACTTGTTGCTGCCGGGAAGGACATCAACGATGAGGCCAGAAACACTTATCGGAACGGAATTACGATGGATGCCGTTCTCCGCGTCGACAGAACTCCGACTGCATTACGGCAGACGTGGGAGGGAGAGGTAGACATTCCGCCGGTCGCATTTAATCAATTCTACGGTATTAATTCAACTCCTTCCGAAATCCGTCAGCCGGTAATCCTCACAACATTGGCTTCGGGGAAAACTTCAATCGCGATTCCTGTCAACGATTCAACTCCCCAGTTCTGGAAGGAGATGGCAGTGAATGGGGGCGATAAAGGCAGATTGGCAGGGACCATAACGGCGATCAGGTTTGCTGAGGACAAGCAGTCGGCTCAGATTTCTTTTCTCTTGGAAAAAGTCAACTACGTTAAGCTCCGTGCAATCACGAATGCTGCGTTGGACTATGCGAACACCGCCGTCACAATTTCGCTGGGGCTCATCGGTGTGATGGCACTGTGGCTCGGCATCATGAAGGTGGCAGAAGCAGCCGGTTTGCTGAAAGTGCTGACCCGGTTACTGACTCCATTGACCTCGCGCCTTTTTCCCGATATTCCTCCCGACCACCCGGCGATCGGCGCCATGATCATGAATATCGCAGCGAATATGCTCGGATTGAATAACGCCGCCACTCCGCTCGGCCTCAAGGCAATGGAAGAGTTGAACAAACTAAACCCGAAACTGGGGACGGCGACGAATGCAATGTGCACGTTCCTCGTCATCAACACGGCGGGATTGACTTTAATACCGGCGACGGCGATTGCTATTCGTGCAGCCCAGGGATCTGTGAACCCCGGGATCATCATCGGAACATCGATTTTTGGGGCCGGATGCGCGACGGTCGCCGGGCTGGTCTCGGTAAAGATTCTTGAACGATTACCCCGGTATAAAAAAGAGTTGATGGCAGGGCCCAATTCAGGGGATTCGGACAATGGTTGAACTATTCCGAAATATTATCAATATTATTTCGGTGGCGGCAATTCCTCTGATGCTCCTCATCTTTTTGGGATGGGGGATCGTCAGGAAGGTAAAAGTATACGAGGTGTTCATCGACGGGGCTAAAGACGGGTTTCATGTCGCCGTAAAGATTATCCCGTACCTCGTCGCGATGCTTATAGCAATCGGGATCTTTCGTGCCAGCGGGGCAATGGACGTCGTCATCGCCCTCTTCTCCCCCGTTTCCAATCTGATCGGCATGCCGGCAGAAACAGTTCCGCTGGCAATCCTCCGGCCCCTCTCCGGAAGCGGATCGATGGGGCTGATGACGGACTTGATGAAAGCGCACGGACCCGACTCTTTTATCGGAGTTTTGGCTTCTACGATGTATGGAAGTTCGGAAACGACCTTTTATGTTCTCGCAGTCTATTTTGGCGCCGTAGGAATTAAGAGAACGCGCCACGCCTTGCCGGCAGGAATCATTGCCGATATTTTTGGAATGTTGGGTGCACTCTTTATTTGTCGAATACTATTTGGTGCGTAAATGAAGAAATTCCATAGGCCGCTTCTTTTTGCTCTTCTTGGCATAATCTTTCTTGCTTCAACAGTCTCTGCTCAGAAGGCTCCGACCGCCGCAACGAAGGCAGACCCGAACGAAATTACTGGCGGTCTCGGTCTCACCTGGATCAACGGCGAAGCGTACTACCTCATCAGCGTAGCCCCCGAATTGGCGTTCGGCAATTTTGGGTTTGGCTTGGATCTGGAATTGCACATCAGCAGCACCGACCACAAGATTCGCAAAGAAGACTTCGACCAAACGTATGATTATGCCCGCATCATCCGATACCTGCGATGGGGTCATAAAGGGGATCAAGTGTATGCTCGAATCGGAGCTCTTGACTACGCACAGATTGGACATGGATTCATCATGTACCTCTATAATAACAGCCCGAGCTTCGACTATCGCCGCCTTGGATCCGAATTTGATCTGAACTTTGGCAAGTATGGGCTGGAAACCGTGTACGGCGACTTTGCCCGTCAGGGGGTGCTTGGTTTAAGAGGGTATGTGCATCCGTTGCAGTACACGACCCTTGCGTCGGTGCCGATTCTCGGGGGTATGGAAATTGGGGCAACGTGGGCGGGAGATATGCGCCAAAATTCCAAGGACACAAGCTTCACCCTTGCCCATGGTATTCCGACACCCACGAACAGCGGCACGATGAATGTTATCGGGGCGGATATCGGGTTTCCGCTGCTGCGTATCCCGACCGTGAATTCCACCCTCTATTACGACTATGCGAAGATCGTCTCGTTCGGAAGCGGAGAGGCAATTGGACTACAGACGAATTTCACCGGGCTCGGCATCTTCAATCTCTTTACGAAGTTTGAACGCCGCTTCACCGGAGACAAGTTTGTCGCGAATTATTTCGATACCTTCTACGAGCTTGACCGGTACGAGCTGTCGGGCACATCCTTCTCCAGCAAGGCAAAGTTCTTGAACAGCATCGTCAATCCGGGTCCGGGATACTTCGGCGATTTGGCAATTGCCGTTCTCGGTAAGCTTCAGGTCCGAGGAACGTATTCGAAGCTGGATAAGAATGACACGAGCGGAGTTCTTCACATCGGCACATCGACCGGATCGCTCATTCCGGTGGTCATTGTTGACGCAGGCTACGATAAGAAATACATTCAGAACAGCAAAGACCTTTTCACGCTTGACCAGCGATCGCTCTTGTACGCCTCGCTGGGCTACAAACCGTATCCGTTCATGATTGTCTCGACGTTATATTCATGGACGTTCGTTCCGGTAACCGATGCTAACGGCAACACTCATTACGTGACTCAGAAAAGAATTCAGCCCCAAATCTCGATCGTGTTTCCGCTTTAACGTTGACTGACCGCGCCGCCGCACGGCCGGGCGGTTTGCGCATGAGAACACTATGAATGTACGATCTTCCGTTATTCTTGGCTGTCTGTTGGCCGCCCCCACGCTTTCCGCAGAATCCGTCAGGATGTCTTCAGTTGTGACCGCGGTGACTGTGTACAGCGATCGCGCGGCGGTGACCCGAACCGCTGAGACCTCGCTCCAACCCGGCATCTATCACCTCTCGTTCGATAATCTTCCGGCGAATATACTCGATCAATCCGTCCGGGTATCCGGTGAGGCGGCTGGAGCAAAAATCATCGATGTGAGGGTAGAAACGACATTTCTCGACACGATCCCCGAGGAGAGGATCCAGACGCTTCAAACCAAAATCCAAGAGCTGCAGGCGCAAGTGAACGAGTTGAACGACAGGCTCAGCGTTTTGACGACGGAACGGGATTTTATCTCCCAAATCAAGGCGCAGTCCGCCGACAATATCAGCAAAGACCTGAAAGTGCAGCGGCCCACCGTGGAGGATTGGCAAAAAGTGCTTGCCTTCCTCGACGTCAACCTCAACAAAAATCTTTCAGACCAGCGAAAGGTCGTTAAAGACCGGACAGATCTTCAATCGAAAATCGATGCGCTGCAGCGCCAGGTAAATCAGATCTCGCCGGGCTCTCGCAAATCGCGAAAGAGCATCCTTGTCGACGTTCAGGTTACGAAAACGGGGAGCTTGAAGCTCAATACGCAATATGTCGTGTTGGGGTCGGGATGGCATCCCGATTACGAGCTCCGTTTTGGAACAGAAACCGGCGATGTCGAGCTGACATACCGCGGCGTTATTCATCAAAGTACAGGTGAAGATTGGACTGATGTCGACCTCACGCTCTCCACAGCGCGCCCCGACGTCGGAGGTGTCAAACCCGACCTCCATCCGTGGTACCTTACTATTCCGGAGCCGATGCGTCCGATGTCCAAAGGGTTAGCGAACGCGCCCGCCGCCATGAACGAAGTAGTCATTTCAGCGCAGGCACAGGGGAGGATGGATCAGGTCGAAAATCAGGTTGCCCGGGTGGAATCTGAACAACTGTCGGCGCTTTTTCATATCGTTACAAAGTCCACCGTCGCCTCGGACAATATTCCCCACACTGTGACGGTCGAAATCGAAAGGCTTCATTCCAAGTTTACCTACTCTTCGGCCCCGAAACTTTCTCCTTTTGTTTATCTGAAGGCGAGTGTCCGGAACACGACGGAAGCGCCCCTGCTCGGCGGCGCCGCAAGTATTTTTTCCGACGATGATTTTGTTGCCTCGTCCAGGCTCAATACGGTCGCTCCGAACGAATTGTTCGATGTCTACCTCGGGATCGATCCATCCATCAAGATCGAACGGAGACTCGTGAACAAATACACCGACTACACAGGAACCTTCACGACAAACGTCAGGGTGACCTACGAATTTAGATACATGCTGGAAAATAACAGGACATCTGCAGACACTGTCGCCGTAGAAGAAAACATCCCGATCTCGCAAAACGAGAAAATTCTCGTTGATCAGATCGATCCCTCCGGAAAACAAAACCGCCCTGACGACAAGGGCATTCTCACATGGAAGATTCCGCTGAAACCGGGCGAGAAGAAGAATTGGACCCTGAAATTCAACGTAGAATATCCGCAAGGGACCACCATCTCAGGACTCGAATAGGACTTCATGAATTTGTTCAATCAACTCATTGTCGCACTCCTTCCGTTTGTTCCCAAGGTTATCGTCGCGCGTTTTGCAAAGCCGTATATTGCCGGAGAGGAACTCTCCAGTGCGGTTGTTGCCGTAAAGTTTATCAACAACGACGGCGCCCTGGCGACGCTTGACGTTCTGGGTGAAGATATTACGACCCGCGAAGAAGCGATTGCTTCTCGTGAAGAATGCAAGCGCGTGATCTCGGCCATCACGGAGAACGCGCTCAAGTCTAACCTCTCCATAAAACTGACCCAGCTTGGACTAAAAATCGATGCCGAGTTCTGCCGATCGAACGTGGAAGAAATTCTTTCGGCCGCGAACGCTCGCAACAATTTTGTCCGCATCGACATGGAAGACCACACGTGCACCGATGAGACGCTCAGTGTGTTCCGCGCCGTCCGGAAGAAATATTCGAACGTCGGAATCGTCATCCAGGCATATCTCAGGAGGAGCGAGAGCGATATCCGCCAGCTCATTGCCGAAAAAGCGAACGTTCGGCTCTGCAAGGGTATCTACACGGAGCCCGTTGATATCGCCTTCAAGTTGAAGGCTGAGATCCAGCAAAATTATCTTCGCCTGCTCAGGATGCTTCTCGAGGCACGGATGTATGTCGGGATCGCGACGCACGACGATGTTCTTATCAATGGGGCGAGGACGATGATTCGTGACCTTGGATATCGGAAAGAAGAGTATGAGTTTCAGATGCTGCTCGGCGTCCGCACGGAGAAGCGGAAGGAACTGCTTCGCGAAGGGCACCGCCTCCGTGTTTACACTCCGTACGGAAAGCGATGGTATGCATACTCTGTTCGCCGGCTCAAGGAAAATCCCCAGATGGCGGGGTATGTGTTTAAGTCGATGTTCGGGAACGGTTGATCAAAGAGACGCAAAGTTTTTCTGTAACGGGACATTTTCCCTCGCACCTAACTCCAAAGGAGAGAAATAATGGCTGAAACAAAATCCACTGGCAGCGGCCCGGCATTCAAGTCGTACGTTCCCGCCGAGACCTCGATGACCGAATTTTCCATTCGCGCGCTCCTGATCGGGCTTGTGATGTGCGTGGTTTTGGGTGCGGCGAACGCCTATCTCGGCTTAAAAGCCGGAATGACGATAGCAGCAACATATCCTGCCGCGGTTATTGGCATGGCGATTCTGCGGCTGATGAAAGGCTCAATCCTCGAAGAAAACTTTGCCCGAACGGTCGGTTCCATCGGCGAGTCAGTGGCTGCAGGCGCGATCTTCACGATCCCGGCATTTTTCATCGCCGGCATCTGGCCCGATTTTGCGACGGCGGGTCATTACCTTATCTCGACGGTGATCATGTTCGTCGGCGGAGTGCTCGGCATCATGTTCGTGGCGCTTCTCCGCCGGGTAATGGTTGAAGACGTCGATCTGCCGTTCCCCGAGTCCGTGGCCGCATCTGAAATTCACAAGGCCGGACGCGGTGGAGGCACAGGCGCCAGATTCCTCTTTGGCGCGATGGGGATCGGGGCCGTCATCCAGTCGGCGGTTCAGTTCAACATCTTCTCCGCAGCGTGGGAAAAATTCGTCACATTCTCAAAGGCGACAATTGGTCTTCGCGGGAGCGGAAGTGTGACGGCACAGAGCGGGCTGTTGCTGAGTTCACCGGCGGTCAGTCCGGCGTACATCGGCGTTGGCTATATTATCGGACCGAAACTCGCTTCACTTAATTTCAGCGGAGGCTTGCTCGCCTGGGGACTCTTTGTTCCGATCATCACCTACTTCGTCGGGCCGACACTTTTGCCGGCCGGCGGGACACAATCGGTCGAATCGTGGATTGCTCTTGCGGACAATGTCTGGCGCTTTATCGTACGCCCCATTGCTATCGGAGGGATGCTTGTGAGTGCAGCGTTTACGTTGTTCAAGATGCGCAAGAGCCTCATGACCGGCATCGGCCGTTCTGTCGGCGATGTGAAAAAAGCGGCGACGGGTGAACACGTCCAGATTCGTACAGATCAGGATTTGAATTTCAAATGGGTGATGGCGGGAATTCTCGCCGCCGCCGTCGCGACATTCTTTATCTACAATTTTTTTGCTCAGGATGCCGTCGCAGCTCTCGTCGCGACGGTCGTTATGATCATCGCAGGGTTTTTCTTCGCAGCGGTTTCCGGATATCTGGTAGGGATTATCGGATCCAGCAATAACCCAATCAGCGGGCTCACTCTTTCGACACTTCTTATCGCCGCGCTATTAATGGTCGCACTCGGCATGAAAGGTAGTCAGGGAGTCGCGGCTGTTCTAGGCGTTGCGGCAGTTGTCTGCGTCTCGGCGGCTGTGGCGGGAGAGATGCTTCAGGACTTAAAGGTTGGACACATCCTCGGCGGAACCCCGTGGAAGATGCAGGTCGGCGACCTCGCGGGCGTCGCCATTGCGTCACTTGTAATGTTTCTCCCCCTTGTTGTGTTGCATCAGGGGGACATTAATACCGGCGGTACGGGTTTTGGCGGCAAAGCTCTTCCCGCACCTCAAGCGAGCCTCATGGCACTCTTGTCCCAAGGAATTGTTGGAGGCCAGATGGCGTGGCCGCTCATCATCGTCGGGATGCTGATGGGTCTCGGTTTTATCGCGATGCAGGTGAAGAGTCCTATGCTGGTGAGCGTAGGAATGTATCTTCCGCTCGAAACGACCTTTGCGATATTCATCGGAGGGGTGATCAAAGGTATCGTCGAGCGTCGGAACGTTTCGAAGGGGCACAACGATGCCCAAAAGGCGCGTGTGGAAAACACGGGCGTACTTCTCGCCGCGGGCTTGATTGCCGGCGAGGCTCTCATCGGGTTGCTCTT
>CAYYHS010000008.1:12246-17865 GCA_964471785.1 uncultured Chitinophagaceae bacterium | reverse complement strand
GAGACAGGAGACAGAAGACAGGACACAGGACACAGGACACAGGACACAGGACACAGGACTAAGGACTCAGAACTCAGAACTCGAGACTCACGCGCACCAATGCAGAAGACAGCTCTCATAGCGATCGGTGGAAATTCCCTTATCAGGGCAGGGGAGCGGGGAACGATTGATGAGCAGCTTGTGAACGCACACGCAACCGCCCGGAGTATTGTGCAGATGGTTGCGCGCGGTTGGCGTCTGGTGATCACGCACGGCAACGGGCCGCAGGTGGGGGCGGCACTTCTCCGTTCCGAGCGGGCAGCCGGCGAGGTCTATACACATCCGCTCGATGTCTGCGTTGCCACGACACAAAGCGAAATCGGCTACATCATCCAAAGGGCGATGGAGTACGAACTGAGACAGATCGGTCTTTTCACTCCCGTGATGACCGTCCTGACGCAAGTGCGTGTCGACGAAAAGGATCCGGCGTTCAGCAATCCCACAAAGCCCATCGGGCCCTTCTACTCTAAAATCGATGCCGAAGAGAAACAAAAGTCTTTAGGATGGAATATTGTTGAAGATTCTGCGCGGGGATATCGACGCGTCGTTCCGTCTCCGGAGCCGGTAGAGGTGTTTGAACAGGATATCATCCGCAAAATTCTCGACCTCAACATGATCGTCATTGCGGTCGGGGGAGGGGGAATTCCGGTCATCGAGAAAGAGAATTACCTTGTCCTCGGTTCTGAAGCGGTGATCGACAAAGACCGGGCGTCGGCGCTCCTCGCTTCGAACCTTTCGGCCGACCTTTTCATCATCAGCACAGATGTCAAACAAGTCTACCTCGACTACAAGAAACCAACGCAGCGTCCCGTGGAAAAAGCGAGGGTCCAGGAAATGGAACGTTATGTTGGAGAAAGACAATTCGCAGCCGGAAGTATGGGACCAAAAGTGGAATCGGCGATACGGTTCCTGAAGCATGGCGGAAAAGAAGCAATCATCACCTCGTTCGAATGCCTCATCGATGCGGTCGATGGGAAGACGGGAACGCATATTGTTCCATAATGGCTGGATCAAGATGATGAGGAACAAACCGCGAAGGCGCAAAGAACGCGAAGAAAAGAGAATGGGGGAATGGAAAAGGCAAAGAATATCGAGGATGTTGCGACGATCATTGTTGATACAGCCATTAAAGTTCACAAAACGCTTGGTCCTGGTTTGTTGGAGTCAGCATATCAGAAATGCCATGCACATGAAATACGAAATCGCGGACTCAAAGTAGAACTAGAAGTAATTGTTCCCATTAATTACGAGGGCGAGAGCATCGACGCCGGCTACCGCATTGATACACTTGTCGAAGGAATAGTAGCTATTGAAAACAAAGCCGTAGAGCGGGTGTTGCCGCTACATGAAGCGCAGTTATTAACGTACTTGAGGCTGAAAAATTTACGCTTGGGTTTCCTTCTGAACTGGAACGTTGTATTGATGAAGCAAGGAATCAAGCGTATGGTAAACCGGCTCTAAAAAAAATAGATCAAAACTTCTTAGCGTTCTTTGCGCCTTCGCGGTTTGTTCTTCAATGCAGTTGGAAAAGAACACTGCAAAGACCCCAGTAATAAAAATATACTTTGAGGCAAAACAGATAATGCATCTAAAGCATATCATTGAATCACAGCAGTTCACGGTTCCTTTGCTGCTGGAATTGTTCGACCGCACCCAGCAGATGGAAAGAATCGTAGCCCGGGGGGGCACGCGCGATTATGAGAGTAAAATTATGGCGTCGTTGTTCTACAAGCCATCCACCCGGACGCGCTTTTCCTTTGAGGCGGCAATGAGGAGATTGGGAGGCGGTGTCTTGTCCACAGAACGCGCCAATGAGTTCTCCTCCGAGATTAAGGGCGAACAACTCGAAGATACGATCCGCATCATCGCGAATTGCAGCGACGTGATCGTGCTTCGCCACACAGAGGAAGGAGCCGCGAAACGGGCGTCGCTGGTCTCAACCGTTCCGGTAATCAATGCCGGCGAGGGATCCGGCGGACAGCATCCGACGCAGGCGCTGCTGGACCTTTATACAATATTTCGGGAGTGCAAGGCATTAAACGGTCTCTCCGTTGCGCTCATCGGTGCACTCGACAAGGGTCGCACGGCGCGTTCGCTTGCCTACCTGCTCGGCAAGTTCGAACGGGTCAAACTCTATTTCGTGGCGCCAAAAGAAATGCAGGTCAAGGACGATATCCTTGCCTATCTGGACCATCATGATATTGAGTATGAATTGACGGAAAACCCGGAGAAGATACTGTCACAAGTGGACGTTGTCTATCGCACGCATATCGATCGCGAGAGGCTTTTGAGAAACGACATCGACCTTTCGCCGTACAACATCAATACGGACGTTCTCAAAAAAATGAAGCCCAACGCGATCATCATGCATCCGCTCCCCAGGACCGTTGAGATTGACCCTGCTGTCGACAGTGACCCGAGAGCGGTTTATTTCCGACAATCGCGGAACGGGTTGTTTGTCCGCATGGCGTTGCTGACGCTTTTGTTCGAACATGAATAACATAGCTATAAAATATCACACAGCCGCACGACCTGCTCCTACGCTGTTCGACACAGCGCTTGTAGCGTATTACCTCAATTTGACCTAACGTCTCCGCCGACCTCCCGTTATTAATTCATCGCTCGTTCTTTGAGTCACATTTTCTTCCATTACCATCATGGGGTGTATCTATGAAGACTCAGGATTACATCGCTCTCGAGGAACGGTACGGCGCACATAATTACCGTCCGCTCGATGTGGTGATACACAAAGCGAAGGGAGTTTGGGTGACTGATGTCGACGGCAAGCGGTATCTCGATTGCCTGGCTGCCTATTCGGCCGTCAATCAGGGACATTGTCACCCTGCCGTTCTGAAAGCATTCATCAACCAGGCGAAGCTTGTCACTCTGACGAGCCGGGCATTTCGCAACGATCGGCTTTCTGCGCTTCTCAAACTCTTGCATGATCTTACAGGTTTCGAATGTGTCCTGCCTATGAATACCGGAGTAGAGGCTGTTGAGACTGCAGTGAAAGCAGCCCGGAAGTGGGGCTACACAGTAAAGGGAATCCCCGAGAACAAAGCGGAGATCATTTGTGCGGCGGACAATTTTCACGGCCGCACAATTACGATCATCAGCTTCTCGACCGAAACACAATACCGCAGCGGGTTCGGTCCCTTCACGCCCGGATTCGAGATAGTAAAGTACGGAGACAGTGAGGCTCTGAAGAAAGCGATCACTCCGAACACTGCAGCATTTCTTGTTGAGCCTATACAAGGCGAAGCAGGAATCATTTCTCCCCCCGAAGGCTACCTCCGTGAGGCGGCAAAGATCTGCAGGGAAAATAACGTCCTTCTCATTGTGGATGAAATTCAATCGGGCCTTGGCCGATGCGGTAAACTGTTCGCTCACCAGTACGAAGATATTCACCCTGACATGGTGATTATCGGTAAGGCACTTTCGGGCGGGTTCTATCCAGTTTCGGCAGTCTTGTCGAGCAGGGAGATCCTCGGTGTTTTCAAGCCTGGAGATCACGGCTCGACATTCGGCGGTAATCCGCTCGCTGCCGCGGTTGCCTGTGCAGCGTTGAAAGTCCTGGTGAAGGAAAAGCTTGTCGCCCGTTCGGCAAAGCTCGGTCAATACTTCATCGACCGGTTACGCAAGATCAAGAGTCCCCACATCGTGAGTATTCGGGGGAGAGGGCTTTGGATCGGAGTTGTCCTGGACATGAATGCACGCCCTTGTTGTGAGGCGCTGATGAAGGAGGGAATTCTTTGCAAAGAGACGCACGAGACGGTTATTCGTCTTGCACCACCCCTTGTTATTACAAAGAAAGAAATCGATTGGGCGTGTGTTAGAATCGAAACAGTGCTTCGTAGGTCAGACCTACATGTCTGAGTAAATCGTGCAGAATTCAAAGTTCAAAATGCAAAAAGCAAAGTTACATTGAAAAGTGCAAAGTTGATTAAGCGCATCCTCCATTTTACCCGAGACTTTGAACTTTTCATTTTACTTTTGCCCTTTGCACCTTGAAATTTAACCTTGTTATGTCATACCATCACTTAGCAGCAAAATGAAGGAGAGAATTATGAGCGTCAATAAACGCATCAACACGATCATCATGGGAGCAGCTGGCAGGGATTTTCATAATTTCAACATGATCTACCGCGACAACGACCTCTACAATGTTACGGCATTCACTGCCGCGCAGATCCCGAATATTGCCGGGCGAAAGTATCCCGCTTCCCTGGCAGGCACGTTGTATCCCAAAGGCATACCCATCTATGAAGAAAAGAACCTTGAAGAGTTAATCAAGACCAACAACGTCGAAGAGGTAGTCTTCTCTTACAGTGATGTCCCATACCGGAGGGTCATGAGTCTTGGATCGCGGGCCACGTCTGCGGGGGCACATTTCAAAATGCTCGGCGCCGCCCGGACCATGATCAAGAGCAATCGCCCGGTAATTTCCGTCTGCGCAGTGCGGACCGGAAGCGGCAAAAGCCAGACGTGCCGAAAAGTGGCTAAACTTTTGCACGAAATGGGATACCGTGTTGCCGCTGTGCGGCATCCGATGCCGTACGGCGATCTTGAGAAACAGAAAGTTCAACGATTTGCGTCCCTCGACGATTTGAAAAAACAGAAGTGCACCATCGAAGAGATGGAAGAATATGAGCCGCATATTGTGAGCGGGACAATTATCTATGCAGGAGTTGACTACGAAGCGATTCTGCGACGTGCAGAAAACGATGCCGACATTATCATTTGGGATGGAGGTAACAATGACCTTCCCTTCTACAAACCCGATCTCCACATTGTTGTCGCCGACCCGTTAAGAGCCGGCGATGAACTGAAGTACTATCCAAGCGAAGCTAATCTCCGGATGGCAGATGTGGTGATCATCAATAAGATTGACTCAGCGAAGCCGGATGCGGTGAAGAAACTGCGGGACAACATTCGCTCGGTCAACGCGAGAGCCAAGGTCATCGATGCGGCCTCCCCAATTTCATTGGAACAAAACGCGATGGTCGCTGGAAAGAAAGTCCTTGTCATCGAGGACGGTCCGACCCTCACGCATGGCGAAATGAAAATCGGGGCCGGCACGGTGGCAGCGCAAAAATTCGGCGCAGCTGAAATTGTCGACCCGCGCCCCTATGTCAAAGGAGAGATCCGGAAGACCTTCGAAACGTATCCCAAGATCGGGGTGCTTCTTCCGGCGATGGGATACAGCGACAAGCAGATTCGCGACCTCGAGGCGACAATCAACAGAGTGCCGTGCGACGTTGTCATCATCGGGACACCGATCGATCTTAAAAGGATCATAAAGATAAAGAAGCCGGCTTTGCGAGTGACATATGAATTGGAGGAAATCGGAGAGCCGAATTTGGGTACAGTCCTGAAGGAATTCACAAAGTCTATCCCCCACGAGAAAGCACGTTAAAGCAGATGTCATAGACCGCAAATCGTGCGACAAGGGACATGGAATGCACCTCATTGAATAGCATTAAAGTGCATGCGAAAAAATCCAAGGCAGGGAGCACAAAAGGATCCGTTCACACTTCGTGACTTGCCTCCCTTCTGTGACTTTCATTGTTCGTACGCATC
>CAYYHS010000008.1:0-12146 GCA_964471785.1 uncultured Chitinophagaceae bacterium | reverse complement strand
ACGCATCGGGGGCCTGCAGAAGGGAAGAGACAGTCTATTGCACTCTCTTCGGCAAATACAACAACAAGAATTCAAAGTGCATCGGCACGAAAGGGAGAGCTGGAGAAAAATCGGGACTGTGAAGAGCGGGGGCCGAAGCCCCCTTTGTGTCCTGAGCCTCCATGGAAGCGTTTAGCAGCAGGAAGTTGTATGGGAGCAAACAGCCTGGCCTAGGCTGGGGTGCTTCTACGGTTCGATGATATTGAATTGTGCAGCACTGGATTCCCGATAAAAACATTCGGGAATGACGCACCCCCAAGCTTGTTATGCCCGCATGCTTCTCGCGGGCATCCAAACTGTAACACTACCCAGCCTAGATCAGAGTTGTTTTATTTGGCAACTTTTTATTATACTACTGCGTAAGAAATTACCGGGATGGACGGTAGAAAGTAAAAACGGCCACCCCGTTTGACAATATCAGGGCTGCTGATTCGTCGTAAGAGTTTGCATGGTTTGCATACGCGACAGCGGTCAACAGAATTCGGTAAGCATCGCACGGGCTCTTCACAGACACAACAACGCTTCCTGCAAATCTTTCGCTAGCTCTTGTATACTCTCTCGGATGTTCCACTTCTTCCATATTCTACACGCTTCTCGACGCAAAAATGACGTGTAGATGTTATTGTCTACCGCAGAAGTTGGGGTTCCGTTGTTGCCTTACCGCATCTAGAATCGACGATAGGTTTTTTTCTTTGGCGTGAATCGGAGAGTCAGATAGTCACCCTTTCGCGCGGTTCTTCATTTCTTCTTTTCAATTTCGCATTTCAGTTCAATCCGGAGAGGAGTCTCGCACTACTCCAATGGATCTGACAGGAATTTCCTGCACGAGGAGTCTATGAAATCACGTCGAATCGCCCTCTGCTTCATGACGTTGTCTCTGTTCATCATGGCAGTGACGCCGGCTTTTGGTGGCCCCACGAATGGACGAAACCTTAGTCTCGAAGATGCCGTCCGCCTTGCAATGAAACAAAATCCCGATCTCACCAGTGCAAGGCTCGAAGTCGAGCGCTCCGATGCGAGGGTCCTCGAAGCCTGGGGGAATGCACTCCCGGCCGTTGACATCTCGAGCCAGTATGTCCATTTCATCGACAAGCCGGTCACGTACTTTCCGGATTACCTTGTCTATGGACTCTATAAAATAATCGATTCAACATTCAGCGCTCCCAAGACGACGGGCGAGCTCATCCCGGCCGGCTCGCTAACCCCTGCTTACACAGCGGGAGCATCATTGAATGTCCGGCAGATTCTGTTCAACGGAGCAGTCTTCGTCGGCGTCGGCGCTGCGAATGTCTATTCCCACCTAGCCCGGGACGTGTACCAGGCGAAGCAGGTGGAGACAGTGACGAAGGTGCGCAAAGCGTATTACGGCGCTCTCCTTGCGCGCGAAGCGTTGGAGATGATGCGCTCGAGCCTGCGAAACGCCGAAGACAATCTCCGAAATGTCCAATTAATGAAGAAGCAAGGGATTGTGTCCGAGTACGATGAACTCCGGGCGACAGTGGGTGTCGAAAACCTTCGACCACCGGTCCTTCAGAGCGAGACGAATTTCGACCTGGCCCTCGACGCGCTCCGCAACACGATCGGCCTGGCGGACGAAGAGATTTCTCTTGCAGACAGCCTCGCATTTGAAGCCGTCGATGACACCCTTCTTGTGAATGCCGAAGGCCTTGTGCTTGTGTCGAACCCGAACCTTAGCGCCCTCGGAAGGCAGATCGAGCTCAACGGGGCAGTCGTGAATGCCGAACGATCAAATTATCTCCCCACCATCGCCGCGTTCGGATCATATTCCTATCAGGGAATCAAAGACCAGTTCAATTTTTCAACGAACGATTTCTTCAAGAGCACCCAGATCGGGCTCACGGTGTCGCTGAACCTTTTTCAGGGGATGCAGACATATGCCCGGGTCGAACAGGCTCAACTGGAACAGCGCAAGAGCGAGGAACAAAGAGTCGATCTGGAACGGACTCTCAAAACAGGCATTCATTCCGTGATCGGCACCTTGCGGCAGTCACGTAAGAGAATCGATGCGCAGCAAAGAACAGTCGAAACGGCGGAACGGGGATACAAAATTGTTACGACGCGATTCCTCGCCAATGCAGCAACGCAGCTGGAAGTCAACGACGCCCAATTAGCCCTGACCCAGGCAAAAGTAAACCGCATCCAGGCAGTGTACGACTATCTTGTTGCTTCCGCAGACCTCGATCAGCTCATCGGCCGATTGCCGAATTACGCGTTCGAATAATATGTTAAGAGAATTCCGGAGGAATATTTCATGAAGCGCATTACGAAAGTTTTCAGCTCTCTATGCTTAACCGCATCGATCGTTCTCTTTTCCGCGTGTGGAAAGAAAGGAGATGAAAATGCGGCACAGAAGATTCAACCGGTAAGCGTGCGGCTCGAGATCATGAAGCCCTCGAGCCTCATTGATGCCATTCGAGTTGCCGGCATCGTGAAGGCATACGAGGATGTGAGCATAAGTCCGGAGGAAGGGGGCGTTGTGAAAGAGTGGAAAATCAAGAAGGGGGGGCATGTCCGCAAAGGAGATGTGATCGTGACGCTCCGCGATGAAGTGATCAAGGCCGGATACGACGCCGCGCTTGCTCAATACAACATGGCCGAATTGAACCTTAAAAAGCAAAAAGGGGTGTTTGACCAGCAGGGTATTAGTGAGTTGCAGTATAAGAACCTCCAGTACAGCCGCGATGCAGCAAAAGCAAACGCCGACCTCATGAAAGCCCGATGGGAACGGACACAGTTGCGCAGTCCCATCGACGGCGTTCTCGACAACACCATCCCGTACGAAGGCGAGTTCGCGCCTCCGGGGGTTCCGATCGCGAGGATCGTGAATACCGCTGTTGCAAAAATCCAGGCAGAGGTCCCAGAGTTATTTTCGGGGACGATGGTCAGCGGCATGCCCGCAATTGTAACGTTCGATGCGCTTCCCGGCGATACGCTGCGCGGAACCGTCAGCTTTGTAGGCTCCACCGTCTCCTCATCGAATAGGACGTTGTCTGTGGAGATGATCATCAAAAATCCGTTCGCACATCTCAAGCCGGAAATGGTCGCAAAAGTACAGATGCAGCGCGAGACGAAGCCGAATGCGTTGCTCATCAGCGAGAGCCTTATCCAACTCGTCGACCGCGACCGTTCGATCGTCTATGTAGAAAACAACGGCAAAGCGGAAGAACGGCGAATAACAATCGGAGGAAGGCAAGGAAACTTGGTGGAGGTGTTGAGCGGATTGAGTGCGGGGGATCACCTCATCGTTTCCGGTTATGAGAAGCTTGTCAACGGAACTCCCGTTGTTGTCGAACAGTAGAGGACAACCATGAAAATCTGGAACATAGCAGTCGACAACAAAGTCGCCGTCTACCTGTTGATGGCTCTCATCCTCATCTTCGGTTGGACCTCCTATCAGGGCCTTCCGCGCGAAGCGGCTCCGGATGTCAAGATTCCGCTCATCATCGTGGCCGTACCCTATATCGGCGTTTCACCCGTCGACATCGAAGGACTCATCACCCAGCCGCTCGAACGGGAGCTTAAAGGACTGAAGGATCTCAAACAGATTACTTCCGTTTCGAAAGAGGGACTCTCAACGATCAGGGTGGAGTTCAATACGGATGTCGACATCGACGAGGGACTCCGGCGTACGCGGGACAAAGTGAATTCCGCACGTTCGCAGCTCCCCAACGACATTCTTGAGCCCGTCATCAGCGAGATCAACATCAGTGAATTTCCTATCATGTACGTCAATGTTGGAGGCGAGGTGGGACTCGCACGGCTCAAGAAAATCGGCGATGATTTGCGGGATCAGATCGAAGCAATCCCGGGCGTCATCAGCGCGGATGTCACGGGCGGCTTGGAGCCGGAAGTGCGCGTCAATGTCGATGTTTACAGAATGAACGCCTACCAGATCAGTTTCGACGACGTTGTGAACGCGATCCGAGCCGAGAACCTCTCAATTCCCGGAGGCTCCATCGACACCAAAGAGAAGAATCTGACGATCCGAGTTCCGGGCGAATTCAAGGAGGTGAAGCCTCTCGAAGATATTATCCTGAAAATGCAGAACGGCAAGCCGATTTACCTCCGCGATGTTGCGCAAGTCGAATATTCCTTCGAGGATCGCCAGACGTACGCCCGATTGAACCGCACGGAGGTTGTTTCAGTCGCCGTTCGGAAAAGGGCCGGCGAAAATCTCCTCCGCATCACCGACGAGGTAAAGAAGATTGTGGCAGAGGCTCAATCCCAGCTTCCGAAAGGTATCCATCTCGATATCTCCAACGACCAGTCGAAATTCGTTACGCGGATGGTCAAGGAATTGGAGAACAGCATCCTGACCGGAATGTTCCTCGTTGTCATGTCGCTCTTCATGTTTTTCGGTTTCAGGAACTCGCTCCTGATCTCGACGGCGATCCCCCTCTCGATGTTCGTCGGCTTTATCGTTCTGACGATCCTCGGCATCACGCTGAACATGGTGGTCCTCTTTTCGCTTGTCCTCGTGCTCGGAATTCTCGTCGATGATGCTATCGTCGTCATCGAGAACACGTACCGCCACCAGCAGGAATACGGCGAGAGTCCCATCGTTGCTGCAAAAGCTGCCGCGGGAGAGGTGTTTGTCCCGGTTCTCACATCGACCATAACCACTCTCTCCGCGTTCTTTCCGCTCGTCTTCTGGCCGGGTATCGTCGGCGACTTCATGAAGTATTTCCCCTTCACACTCATCATCACACTGTGTGCTTCGCTCTTCGTGGCCTACGTGATCAGTCCGGTCCAGGCCGCACAATGGATCAACTACCGGCGGGACATCAAAAAAGCAAAAGAGAATCTCGAACATCCGCATTGGTACAAGAAATACAACCCGTTCACTATCCTTTATCACGAAGTCGACAAGGTTGTATTCCCACGGCTTCAGAAGGGGTACGTCGAGCTCCTGCAATGGACCCTGCATCGTAAGTGGTTGACGATCGGCGGCGCTTTCGGATTTCTCCTTTTCATCATGATCCTCTTCGGACTTTTCAATAAGGGGGTGGATTTTTTCCCTAACACGGAGCCGTCGCAGATCAGCGCGAGCATCGAAATGCCCTCAGGCACGTCACTCGACGTTACGAACAACGTTGCAGATTCACTGGAAGGACGTTTCGATCGAATTCCCGGGCGGAAGGATGTCGAATTCATGGCGACGAGCATTGGCACTTCCGACGACCCGTTCGACTTTGGAGGACAGGGGACTTCGAACAAGGGAAGGGTGGCGATAAATTTCTTCGAAAAAAAATTACGCCGTCAGAGCACATTCCAGACACTCGAGGAAGTCCGGAAGGCCTCGACCGGATTTGCCGGAGCCGAGATCCGCGTGGCAAAACAACAGATGGGTCCGCCGGTCGGTGCTCCCGTCAACATCGAAGTGTCGGGCGAGGATTACAGTCAGCTTGAATCGTTGAGCAAGCAAATTCGAGAGAAGATCAAAAATGTGCCCGGCCTTGTTGACCTCAAGGACGACTATAACACGGGTCGTCCCGAAGTCGAGATCAACATCGACCGCGAAAGGGCCGGGATGTTTTACACAAGCACCGGACAGATTGCCGCGACGGTTCGGGCGGCAATTGCCGGCGTTGATGCATCCAAGTACCGGGTCGGCGAGGATCAGTACAACATCCGGGTCCGGCTGCGGGAAGATCAACGGACTTCTCCGGCTGATCTGGAGAACCTGCGCATTACATTTATGAATCGAAGAGGCCAACTCCTCTCGATTCCTCTCACGTCGGTGGCAGACCTCAAGCGTACAACCGCCGTTACCGACATCCGTCGCAAGGATCAAAAAAGAGTCATCACCGTTAGCGGTGATGTCGAAGGACGGGTGGAGTCGGAAGTCGTTAACGAAGTGAGATCACGCATCGCCGGCATCACGCTGCCGCCGGGATATGGTGTTAAGCTTACCGGTTCGCAGGAAGAGCAACAGAAGGCATCGGAGTTTCTGAGCAAGGCCTTCATCATTACGTTGTTGCTCGTCTTCATGATCATGGTGGCGGAATTCAATTCGCTCAAAGTGCCGTTCGTTATATTGATCTCGGTCGTTCTCTCACTCATCGGCGTGATGCTCGGGCTGGTTGTCACCGGGACCCCTGCAAGTGTTATCATGACCGGCGTCGGCGTGGTTGCCCTGGCGGGGATCGTCGTGAGGAACGGAATTGTGCTGCTAGATTTTGTGAAGCACAAGCAACGCGAAGGGGGCATGACTCTCGACCATGCGCTTCTGGAAGCGGGAAGAATTCGTCTTCGCCCCGTTATTCTCACCGCCGCCGCCACGGTTCTGGGTGTTCTACCGATGGCCACCGGCATCGATTTTGACTGGCGCGAATTCCACCTTGTCATCGGAGCCGAGAGCGCGGAATTCTGGCGTCCTCTCGCCGTCACGATCATCTTTGGTCTAACGCTTTCGACATTCCTGACGCTTGTCGTTCTCCCCACCGCATATTCGTTGCTCGATGAGTGGGAAGGAAGACTCCGGAAGTTGTTCAGACGCAACGGAAATGGAAAAGAACAACCTGTTGACTGATGTCTCGCAAGAACTTCTGCCAGAGAAACTCCCGAACTCGCATTGGGGACTCTCTGGCAGGATGGTGGTGTCGACTTAAAATCCAGCCCTCGGGAGCTTCACGCAGCTCGACCCTCTTTGCCATTGGATCCAATCAGAATTTGTTCGTGTTAAACCTTTTCAGCCGGCCTTGTTCTAAAACTTTAGCCTTTCCCTGCTTCAAACACACAAGGATCCCAACACTATGACCCTAAGAAAGAAATTGATACCCTTCCCCGGCCTCGGCGATCCCCTTTCCGCTAAGATCGTACGATGGAAACTTCAGTATCCGTTGATAGCCCTTTTTTTATTCTCTGCCGGATGCGGCATGATCGACCTGACAAGCCGGTGGCGGGATCATCCGGTCCTCATCGACGGAAAAAATACCGAGTGGGGAAATAACCTGGCACTTCTTGATGACAGAGAAACTTCGATCGGCATATTCAATGATTCCAGTTTTATCTATATCGGAGTGATTACGACGAACCGCAACCTTCGCAGCCAAATACTGAGAAGAGGAATAGTTTTCTGGTTTGACAAAGAAGGAGGAAAAGACGAAAAATTTGGCATTCATTTCCCGGTCGGGCCGGGCGGGTTCAGGCCATCACAGGAAGCCGGTATGGACGAAGAAACCCAATCAATGACAGCTCGTATTGAACCTTCGAGCGAAGAATTGGAAATTGAAGGGCCCGGAAAAGACGACCATCATAGCATGACCGTTGCCGAAGCCGGTGGCATCGAAGCGCGTTTTCATGCGACGAGCGAGTTCGTCGTCTATGAGTTGAAAGTACCACTCTCGGACAACGGATTACATCCATTCGCGATAGGAACGAAACCGGGCGAGAAGATCGGCATAGGAGTTGAAACCGCGAGTGCGCCAACTTCCGAAAAGTCGCCTGAAGGATTCAGCGGCGGCGGGAGAGGTGAGGGTGGCGGCGGTGGAGGATATGGAGGTGGAGGTGGAAGGGGTCGTCGTGGCGGAAGTGGGGGTGGTGGCAGGGGTTCATCCGGCGGAAAATTAGAAGCGTACAAGATGTGGGCAAAAGTACAGCTGGCGACGAACGATTCGTCAGCCCATCTCGAAAAGTGATGGAATTACTCCTGTCAGAGAGTGCCCGCATAACAAGAAATTGTCTAAGATTTATGGGGAGAGAAATACGATTTCATTTCATATTTGAACACACTGCAACGAAACTGCGGGAGTCCTTCCTTTCTTCTTCCAACAATTATTGGTAGATTTGTCGTCAGATCTGCAGCGGGTTGTCACCTGGTTGCCGTAAGCACTGATATTCTGTTTAGAGAAGCTCTTTTCCGTGAATTATTTCTCGCTTTTCGTTCTTCTCCTGGCTGTCTCTGGGGCGGCCGCGGCGCAGAGACTTGTTCCGCGGTTGTCCGCTTCTTCATCCACGGAGATGTCTGCCGATTCCGCGAGAGGCGATTCACTTTCTGCTCCGTTGAAACGACGATTGCTCCCTGAGAATCTGAGCTTCGTTGAGCGAGGAGTGTGGGGTGAGGAAGGGCTGGTGCGGACGACGGGTATTTTGCCGTCCCTGACACCGCAGGAACGACGGCATGAACTCGACATCCGGAGGACGATGCTGGAGACACACTTGTATGGTGGAATCGTCACGTTTGGATTGATGGCAACCGCCGACTATTATGGCCAGCGGACGATCGATAACCGCAAGAGCCGCAGTCTTTTTCAAGACCATCAGATGTTTGTCGCGTTGACAATCGCCTCGTACTCTGCAAGCGGACTCCTTGCGGTGTTGGCGCCGCCTCCCTTAATTCGCCGAGATGAAACCAGTACCATCACGGTTCACAAAACGCTTGCCTGGATTCATGTTGCGGGGATGATCGTCACTCCCTTTCTCGCGAAAGGACGACATCCATCGAGTGTCGACGCACAGCTGCGGATTCATCAGATATCGGCGTATGTCACGACCGCAACGTTCGCAGCTTCAATGATAGTACTTACTTTTTAGAAGCTTATGAAGCTCTTGGCTTTCGTTGTTTGAGATCTGATTGAATATGTTTCACCGTCCGCACCGCGGCGGCTACAAAGAACCGCTGATACGTATCGAATGAGCCAATTGCATAAACGGATCGCCATCATATGCTTTTCCCGATCGCTCGGAGGGCTTGAGCTCTCAACGCTTCGCCTTGCCCGCACGATGAACGGGAAAGGAGTCTTCGCGATGGTCGTCGTGCCGCCGGATTCACCTCTCCATCATAAGGCGCGCGAATGGGGAATTGGGTCTGCGACGCTGGCACCGGCTTGGAGATACGGAGATATTTTTTTAGCGAACCGTCTTGCCGGCGTGTTGCGGGAGCATTCCATTGATATCGTCCTCCTCATGCAATCGCACGATATCCACCTCGCATCTCTCGCTTGGCGTTTTCTGCCGAACCTCCGGCTCGTCTTTTACCAGCAGATGGATTCCCGGCACAACAAGCGGGATTTTCTCCACACCTGGGTATTTTCGAAACTCTCTCTCTGGATTGCCCTCACACAGCGGATGAAAGAAAACGCTCTGACGTTTACCCGAATGCCCGCCGAGAAGGTGAAGGTCGTCCCGCTCGGAACGGATCTCGACCGTTTTAATCCGGCAATTCATACAAAGGAGAGTTCAAGGTCGTATTTCGGCCTTCCAGCCGAGAAAAGAATCATTGGAGTCATTGGCCGCATTGACCCGGGCAAAGGACAGGAGATTGTTGTTCGAGCGCTCCCCAACCTCATCACCCGTCATCCCAACATTCTATTTCTGATCGCGGGGGAAGAGACCGCCGGCGAACCGGGGCACAAGGCTCACCTCGAAGAACTCTGCCGCACTCTTGGGCTTGAGCCGTATGTGAAGTTTATGCCGTTCACCGACGAGGTCCCGAAGTTCATGGCCGCCCTCGACATTTTCATTCTCCCGTCGTTCGGCGAGACATTCGGCCTTGTCCTCATCGAAGCAATGGCGATGGAGAAACCGGTCATCGCAACCGATGCGGGAGGTGTTCCCGAAATCATCACCGACGGCCGAACAGGCATTCTGATAGAGCCAAGAAGTGTGCCTGCAGTCGGAGCGGCAATCGAAAAGCTGCTTGACGATGAAACGCTCTGCCGCTCCCTCGGTGCCGCCGCCCGTGCAGATGCGCTGCAGCGATTCAGCATGAGCCGATGCGTCGATGAGTTGCTGGAATTGTTCGGCACCACTGTGCCGCATAAAGGATCGTGAGTGTGAAATTCTCATCACCAGCTTTTTCATCCTGATTTCATCTAAACCCAGTACCTTGAATTCCAGTTCGCTTCATACATGAGAATACTTCTAATAGAAGACGACAAGAAACTTGCCGTTTCCCTTACGAAGACTTTGCGGGCGGAGGGATTCATGGTGGATGTGGCCCGCGACGGCCTTGCAGGCGAAGAGTTAGCTCGTGTCAATGAGAACGATGTTATCATTCTCGACCTCATGCTGCCGAAACAAGATGGGTGGACGACGTGCCTGAATCTCCGGAGAGATAATGTGCTGACTCCTATCATCATGCTCACCGCTCTGGACGATGTTGGGGACAAGATCAAAGGATTTGACAGCGGCGCGGACGATTATCTTTCCAAGCCATTTCACTTCGGCGAACTTCTCGCGCGAATCCGTGCGCTCTCGCGCCGGAAAACCGATATCCGCGTTCCCGTCATCGAGAGATTCGGAGTGCGACTGGACCTAAACACGCATATGGCATTTCGCGATGGAAAAGAAATTGCCCTGACAACGAAAGAATTTGCAATGCTTGAATTCTTTATGATGAACCCGGAGAAGATTCTCTCGAGGGAAGCGATTTCGGAACATGTATGGGATATGAACTTCGACCCGCGTAGCAATGTCATTGAATCGTTCGTTAAATTCTTGCGGCAAAAGATCGACAAAGGGTTTTCGCATCAGCTTATCCATACCGTCCGAGGTTCGGGATACATCTTTTCCGACAGAAGATCATAGGACGATTCTGCCAGATGACGATCAAAGCAAAAATATCGCTCCTCTCAACCCTCGTGTTCGGACTCCTGCTTGCCGGTTTCGCGATGATTATCTATGAGGCCGTCAGCATCGAAGAAATCAGCAGGCTGGATAACCGGCTCGAGGTTCAAGCAGAAAAAGTGCAGGCAGAGTTCGAGGAAGAAGGAGGCAAAGACCCCGCACGCGTGATGGAGATCTTTCTCTCAGAGAAACCCGCCGGCATGGAGCGTGTTCGGATGCAGCTGTTTGATAACGAGGAACAAGTACTGCTGAACGATAGTCTCCTCTCCCGATCGACCTCCGAACCACTCAAGAGAGCCCTTGCGGGGTCTCTATCAAAAAGCTCTTTGGAGCTTCGTGATGAAAAATACCGGGTCCTGTGGATTCCAATCAGCAGGGATGGCCGGCAACTTTGTGCACTTCAACTTGCAGCGCCCATGACCCAAGTTGATGCCAACCTCGGGTCCCTGCGTCTCCTTTTTTTTGTGACGATCCCGATGGCTCTGCTCATCACTGCGCTCTCTGCCAGGTTTATTACTCGAATTGCGTTCAGGCCGATGCGGAACATGGTTGAGACCTCGAGGCGGATCTCGGCGCGCAATCTGGAAACGCGTCTGGAATTGCCGTCAACACACGATGAGGTTCGGTTGCTGGGTGAAACGCTCAACGAGATGATGGAACGGCTTGACGCCGCATTCAAAAGTCAGAAAAAATTCATTGCCGATGCTTCGCACGAAATACGCACTCCGTTGACCGTCATCAGCAATGAGCTGCAGTTTGCCGAGAAACGGACAGATGATCCGACCATCCTCGAAAGTATTCGTGCATCGATCTCCGAAGTCAACCGGCTCGCAGCGATGGCGGAGAAAATGTTGCAGCTTACCCGCCTCGAATCATCACAAGAAGCCGTTCATCTCCAGCCAACACGCCTTGATGAATTAATGGTGGAATGTGTCCAGCGAGTGCGAAGCCTGGCAGCGAGAAAAAACATTTCAATCGAGACAACGATCGAAGAGCCCCTGGAAACCGAAGCCGACGGAGAGAACCTGAAAAGTGCCGTGACGAACCTCCTCGACAATGCAATCAAATACTCCAATCCGGGGGGCCGCGTTGCGGTTCGGCTCTGTTCCGGAAAGTCTCCTCATGAGAATATTCGGTTGATCGTTGAAGATCACGGCTGTGGGATTGGTCCGGCGGATTTACCGAACATCTTCAAACGATTCTATCGGGCTGAGTCTGCCCGGGCCGAGATTCCCGGCAGCGGCCTTGGTCTTGCCATTGCAGAACGGATTGTCACATTGCACGGAGGAACAATTCATGTAAAGAGCGAGCTTGGGCGCGGATCTGTCTTTACAATAGAACTCCCGCATAATTAGCGCCTGTAACTACACCCCTAATGCTTCGATCACAATTTTCATCGTCATTTCATCTTTATCTCGTTCCCAAACTCGGTTTGGGAACGAGGACGACTATGATGACATCACGGCGCCATTCCGACTCGGACTTTCCGCCGCATCTTGATCCCAATCAGAGATTGG